>RGYU01000024.1 GCA_010031885.1 Chlamydiota bacterium
TACAACTTGCATGCCTCATCCACGCCGTCAGCATTCAATCTGAACCAAGATCAAATTCTCAGAAAATTATTTTAAAAAAAGTTTTGACTAGAGCATACTCGAGAAGTTGTTATACTTACTCTTAGTAAGCTCTACACAACATTCTCGCCGCTCGTCACTTCATTACTACTGTCACAGATCACTGCAGCTATTTTGCTGCTGTTCTTCTTCTTGCACTCATCGTGTTCGTTGAAGATGTTCAAAACAATATCACCGAGCAAGATTATTACGCAACGTTTTCTTTTTTTCTCTCTCTTTGACATGATTGTAAACCATTGAAAACAATGGGGTTACATTGAATTTAATTTCCCCCTTTTTTTGTTCTTCTCCTTTTTTTCTCGTTGAATTTAATTGATTTAGGTGCAAAAGAACCATCTCGTAGAAGGCTAGCGCTTTTTGTATCTTAATAAAAATGTTTTATAGACCGATTAATCCCCGGGAGTGCATATCTTAATTTTTAAATAAAATTAATTCCTGTTTTTCTCTTTAATTTTTTCTTTTACGCAATGTTATTGATCGACGCCAAGAGATTGGGAGGGCTTAGTGTCGCGGTTGTAGGTGAGAAGAAATTTTTTGATGGCAATCCAGGTGCACTTTTTTCACATGAAAATTGCAAAGTCGCGCTTAGCCCTAGATCCTCGTGAATGTTTTCTCGTCCAGTGTCAACCACAACCGATTCTAAAATTACCCTTCTGCTGTTACCGGCAGAATCAGAGCTTGGGTGTTTTTGTTGATGTACCCCAAGGCTTGCAATTCCCGCAGCATTATCAGCCTCTCTCCTTTGCTGGTTCCACTCCCGAAAAATTTCTTTCAATTTAGCAGATGTTGTCGTATTACCTTCAAAAACTGCTACGTCTGTAGCACTCTCTTTTTGTAACGGTTCCTCCTGCAAAAGATCCCTCTCATCGTCTAATGAAAATCTTATGTCACACCATGCACGAAATATTTTTTTTAAAAACGCTCTTTCGTACTTATATTTTGCTAGAGCAACGGCCCCCCCCTCCTTAAAAATTTTAGCTTCAATAAGTGATCCTAATTCTTTTTTTATCACTCGAGCAATACTTTCGGAGACAACACCCCCATTTTCTTCTTTGATTGCGTGAATAGAGTTTTTAAATTGCCTTCTAATTTCTACCGGATCCATCTCCTCTACAGACCGGGTAAATGCTTGCAAAACATTTATGATCGCTGCCGCTTCCTTAGCCTTATCACATCTATATTTGAGATGAAGGAGAGCATTTTTCCTTTGCTCTTTTTCAATTGTTTTTTTGTTTCTATAATCGGTCGCAGCGCTCAATAATTTTGATAGGACCAAAAACCCACCGGTAATTCCCCAATGCTGTACCGTGCTCGATTTTTCATCGGGAGGATTTTGAGCTTTTGCCGCCTCGACTACGATTAATCCAAGAGCAACTGCCGCTGAAGCATAGTCGATAAACCTATACCCCCAATCCTTCACTTCGCGTACTCTCCAGTAGGTGTTACAAAAATAGCGGTCATCTTTAAAGTAAATGTCGTGGTATTGCGCTCGAATGTCGATGAGCAAGTTTTCTAGTTTAGTTTTTCCTATTTCTAAATTTTGAATTGGTACGGCAAATACATCTTTAAATTGATCCGGCTGGAATTTTTGTTTTTTCAAAACCGTGCCCAGTGATTTAATTGTATTTCTTAAAACGGAAACCGCCTTGTCACAAGTATTTGTTAGGCCTTCAAGAGATTTATCCCGCAACTCCTCAGCTGGTATGAGATCTACAGGATCTTCGTCTGCAATGCCCCAGCAGGTAAACATAGATTTAAGATTGCTCTCTTCTGTGAAATCGGTATTGACCGCCATATCACGAGTGTTTATAGGTGCAGTCATAAGAAGCCTTTTTAATTAATTTATTTAAATTTAAATATTTCTTGAAAAAAACCCAAATAAAATTATTTTAAACTAAATTTATTTTGAACAAATGTACAGGGCAATTTACCCTTCCACAGCAATTCTTCTCTCTATACAAAAATGGCCAACCCATTTTAAAATCGATCCTTTGAAACAATCACAATAGAGTCTTTCATGGGCAATACCCTTTCTTTTGTAAGCCTTGGCTGTTCGAGAAACCTGGTCGATACCGAGGTAATGCTAGCGCTTCTTTTAAAAAATGGCTATGAGGTTGCGTCAAATCCAGACAAAGCGGATTTTCATATCATTAATACTTGTGGCTTCCTTGAGGCGGCGCGCCAAGAGGCAATTGATACCGTGGCAAGAACTTTAAAAGTGATGAAACCGTCTGCTAAAATTATTGTTACAGGGTGCATGGTAAGCATCCAAAAAAACAAACTTGCCGACCTCTTCCCCGAAATTCACTATTTTTTAGGCTCAGCCGATATCGATAAAATTTTGACAGCGGTCCGTTCTTTTGAAAAAGGGGAAATTGTCTCAACAGCTAAAAGTTTTTTACAAAATGGTGAGGTTCCACGCCTTACCTCTACCCCAAAGCACTATGCATATCTCAAAATTGCAGAAGGCTGTAGGAAACAGTGTGCTTTTTGTATCATCCCTAAGATTAAAGGGCCTCTGAGCTCCAAATCTTTGGAACAAATCGATAAAGAATTTCAAGCGCTGATCCATCAGGGGGTAAAAGAGGTGATCTTGATTGCCCAAGACTTAGGAGATTTTGGCAAGGATCGTCGCGAAAACCAAGCGCTGCATGCACTTTTGCGCCACTTGCTTAAAAAAGAGGGGCAATTCTGGATTCGTCTACTTTATCTTTACCCAGATGAAATTGATGAGGATCTGATTGCACTCATCCAGAGCGATTCGCGAGTACTCCCCTACCTCGACATGCCCATACAGCATATTAACGATCGGCTTTTGAAACTAATGTTTCGCAAAACCTCTAGACAAGACATTCTCAGCACCATTCAAAAATTAAGAGAACAAATTCCACACATTGTGATTCGAACCTCCTTGATGGTTGGTTTCCCCTCTGAGACGGAATGCGAATTTGAGGAGCTTGTCGATTTCGTTCAAAGCGCAAAACTGGACAATGTTGGTGTCTTTTCTTACTCAAGAGAAGAGCTTTCTCATTCCCATACCTACGAAGGGCATCTGGACGAAGAGACGAAAACTAGACGTTACAACCGTTTAATGCAAGCTCAGCAAAAGATTGCAAGAAAAAAACTCAAATCTTTTGTTGGAAAAAAACTTATTGTCCTCGTAGATGGTGTGCATCCGGAGGTCGACCACCTCTTTACCGGTAGATTTTATGGTCAGTGTCCCGAAATTGATGGTAGCATTCTTATAAATGGTGGATTTGAGCATGTCAAAGTTGGCGATTTTGTCGAGGTGCAAATCAGCGATTCTCTTGATTACGATCTAATTGGTCAGGCCCTGCGTCCGCTATCGTTGGAGCAAAAAAATCAAAATACCCCCGACATAACCCAAAAAAGCGGGAAGCGACGCCCTCTTCAGATACTCTAAAAAATCAATTTTTTCGATCCCCATCAGGGCAACACCTGCTGCAGATCCAATTAAAAAAATACTCCCACCTGTTCCAGCTGTATACGCTACCAACAGCCAGAATGGGTGGTCTACAGGTAGGCTGTACATTCCAATCGTTGCTGCAACAATCGGGACATTGTCCACAACCGCTGATACAATCCCAATCGCTGCGGCAATTCCTTCAAAGCCGGCAATCTGTTCCGATAGAAAAGTGGCTAACTGTTTTAATAATCCTGCAGCACTCAATGCCTCTACACTCAGTAAAATACCAAGGAAAAATAAAATTCCCGATGCATCGATTCTTGTAAGGGCGTAGGTAATTCTTAGGTGCTCTCTATTTTTATGCGGATGATGGAACAAATCGGTCAAAAACCAGACTACGGAAAGGCCAAGCAAAATTCCTAAAAACGGCGGTAGACCTGTCCAAGCCTTTAAAATTGGAACTAAAATGAGTGCTCCAATGCCGACAATTAGGACAATCAAAGATCTAGGCTCTTTCTTTTCATCGTCATAGACCACATGAGGATAGACCCCTTTTTCAAACATCAAATAAATTACCAGGGGAATAACCAGTGCGATGATGCTTGGGAAAAAAACATTTGAGATGACAGCTGCAGTGGTAATTTTTTCCTGAATCCATAGCATTGTAGTAGTCACATCGCCAATTGGAGTCCAAGCTCCCCCTGCATTTGCTGCTATAACGGCAAGACAAAGGGGGGTTAGCCGATCTTTTTTTTCCGGTATCAATTTTCGTAAAATTGAAATCATCAAGATCATTGTTGTGAGGTTATCCAGAACAGCTGATAAAAAAAATGTCACAAAACCGGTCAAAATCAGCAACATGGGCTTTGAGCGGGTTCTTAAATATCGGCTGACTACTTGAAACCCTCTATGGGCATCGATTACCTCCACTAGGGTCATCGCAGCGAGTAAAAAAAAGATGATTTGGGAGGTATCGGCTATCACCTCAAAAAGCTCCCCCGTAGACTTGGAAACAGCTTTCACAGAAAATAGGACTAACCATGTAGTCGATGCTATGAAAATTGCTGTAGCTGCTTTATTGACCCGAGTATAAATTTCATAAATGATTACAATATAGCCGATAATGAAAATAGTAAGAATTAGGCTTGCTGGGTCAAAAAAGCTCATAGATTTTTAGTTCTCCTTATGGGCAAAAACCTCCTCGCATGTGCTTTTTTGGAACGCATCTTCTACGACATCATGAAGGTGGATCAATCCTACCAACACCCCATCGTCGAGCACCGGGAGCATTTGAATCCTTTTATCAGGGTTTTGCATCAAATTCAAGGCCATATCTACTCTCTCACTTGCATTTACAAAGCTAAATTGTTTGGTCATTAAGTTTTTGACTGGAGTAGAAAGGATCTGTGGATCATTTTTTACAAGGCACCGATTTAGGTCGCCAGTAGTGAAAATTCCGGAGCATGATCCTTTTTGATCTAGCACCAGAACACAGCCCAGACGTTTTTTTGACATCTCGACCAAAACATCCTTCAAGGGCATATCGAGAGGAACTAAAGGCAAGCTCTCTTTTTTTAACATCACATCCTTTACACGACGACTTCTAGTACCAATAAAACCGGATGGATGATTGTCGGCGTATTGATCCAAAGAAAACTCTTTTTGGTTCATGAGCGCGATGGCTAAAGTGTCGCCAAAACACATTTGCAAAAGGGGTGAGGTAGTAGGCGATAAATTGTAAGGGCATAACTCCCTTTCCAATGGAAGTAGACAGGTCAAGTTCATAAATTTTTTCAAAATGGAGTCTTCTTTACAGACCCAAAGTACCTGGTAGATAGATCTTGCGTATAAAATTTTTGCCAAGTCTACCAACTCCTTACTATTTCCGCTTTTTGAAAGAAAAACAACTATGTCATCCTGTGAAATAATCCCCAAGTCCCCGTGCAATGCCTCAACGGGATGGAGATACAATGACTTTGTCCCAGTCGATATGAATGTTGATGCAAGTTTTTTTGCTATTTGGCCTGATTTCCCAACACCGGTAAAGATCAAATTTCCTTTTAAGTAGTGAAGTTTAGTCAACAAAATATTTGCTGTTTGAAAATCAAGACGATCGAAAAAAAAATTGATGTACCCTTTTTGTTTGTCTATAAGATCTTGAAACATAGTCGCTATCCTTTTAAAAAAGCGGGAAATTCCTGAGTTAATTCAACGGACTCTTCCTCTTTTTTTGCAACATAAACTGCCGCAACTGCATCACCTAAAACATTGATGACTGTGGAAAACATCTCCCTGAGTCGGTCTATGCCGGCCACAAGTAAGATACCCTCCACGGGAAGCTCGAGTGCATTTAAAATAATTGACATCATCATAATTGAGGCCCCGGGGATGCCCGCCGCACCCACTGCCGATAAAAAGGTTGATACTATCAATAGGATTAAAGAAGAAAATGTGAGCTCTACCCCATAAGCCTGAGCGATAAATAGTGCGCAACTAATTTGTCCAATCGCTGCCCCATTCATATTAATGGTAGAACCAATCGAAAGGACGAATCCGGCAATCTCTTTAGGGATATTAAGATTTTTTTTGACACACTCCAGGGAAATAGGTAGCGTTGCTGAGCTACTACAAGTAGAAAGGCCATAAACGATTGCATCCTTCATGGCACGATAAAAAGTAATCAAAGAGATTCGCGCTAAAAAATATACCGTGAAGGAGTAGACGAATACTAGTTGAAGAGTACACGCTAAATAATTGCACCCTAGATATAATATCAATTTTTCTAACAGATCCCATCCCATTTGACCCGTAGAACATGCCATCAGGGCAAAAACACCCACCGGAGCAAAACGCATGACTATTTGGGTTAAACGGATCATCACTTCAAGAAGCGATTCAAAAAATTGCAGCACAGGTGCACCCTTTTCTTTTACCATCAAGAGTGCACAAGAAAAAAATGTTGCAAAAACGATCACCTGCAAAATATTTCCTGAAGCTAAAGAGGCAAAAAGATTGGATGGGAAGAGGGCAAAGATCTGATCGATCATACTCATTGATGAGCTTTGAGATACTTTTGGCAAAATCATCCCAAGACCCTCTCCAGGGCGTATCCAATAACAAACGCAAATCGAATTAAAAATTGCGATCATGGTAGTCACAATAAAAAAGACAAGAGATCTTAAACCTATGCGCTTTAATTTATGCGGACAGGAGATGTGGCATATTCCTGTAACAATTGAGGAAAAAACAATCAGGCCAACGGTCATTTTCAGTAGGTCAATAAACACTTGTCCAACTTTTTCCAAAAAAGGGAAGCTCTGCTGTGTAATGAGTCCAAAAATCGAGCCTAAAAAAAGGGCTAAGACAACCTTAATCCACGGTTTCATGAAATTTTCCTAGTAAAAAGTCGAAATTATGCTGATCAAATGTGATTCGGGTACGTATTTTTGCCTGCAAAACACCTTCTGTGATCGGATATTTAACCGCGTCTTTTTCGGTCATGATCAGATAAGCACCTTTACTTTGAGCCCCCTCTATGAGTTTTTTAAGTCTAGATAGACTAATTTTTTCATGATCTGCCACGATTTCATGGCCCAGCACATCCACCCCTAAAGATTCACACATGTTTCTGAAGCGGTGAGGTCTTGCAATTCCGGAAAACAAAAAAGCTCTCTTCACAGGACTCACCGGTGTACCATCAAGTGTAAAAAAACCTGCAAATTCTGTTGCGGTCCCTATAAACCTTGGGATATCAAAGCTTTTTAAAAAATTTTGAGCTTGCAGATAGTCATCTTGTGTTTCCATTTCATGTAGAACAACAAAATCGACGCTGTTGAGAATCAAGGGCGTATCCCTTAAAGAACCGTAGGGCAAAAAATGCCACCCGTTGTAGAGTTGCTCCCTGGTTAAAACCACGATTTTTACATCTTTTTTCAAACGTAGATGTTGAAGCCCATCATCCATGATGATTGCTTTGGCCCCTTTTTCGAGACAATTTTTAGCACCTCTAACGCGATCTTTCTCAATAACGCAATTTTTATAAAAAAGAGGTTCATCAAGATTTCGGTAGCCCCTTGTGAGTACAAACACATCGTCTCCAAGATGCTCTAACAGGAGTCGAACTAAAGGTGTTTTACCTGATCCACCAACAAAAATACTTCCTACACAAACTGTAAAAATACAAGACGGATGCTCTTTAAAAAACTGCTTGCGGTAGAGTAAGTGGCGAAGATCTATTAAAATTTTAAATACCTTTGATAAAGAATACAAAAAAAAGGAAAGGATCCCTTTTTTTTTCTCATCTGAAAAAAATCTTTCAAGAATCATCGAACAGTCAAAGGGGCTAATGCTTGAAAAATCATCGACTCGGCCGCTTGAATTGCTATATGTATGACACTCATATGAGCCTCTTGAATACGATCCGAAAAGCCAAATCCCTCGACAATCCACTCTAGATCGCATTTTCCCTTTAGTTTTCCACCATCCTTACCTAACAGTGCGACAGTTTTGATCCCTAATTTTTTTGCAGAGTCCACGGCATAGATCAAATTACCCGAATTTCCACTTGTGGTTAGAACAACAAGAACGTCCCCTTTTCTGGCAAGTGCCTCTACTGCTCTAGAGAAAACGAAATCAAATCCAATATCATTCCCCACACAACTCATGTGAGAAGGGTTAGAAAGACTCACTGCTGCAATAGGTGGACGATTTTTTGACCGAAAAAATCCTGTTAGTTCCTCAGCAAAATGATCCGCATCACAAAGACTACCCCCATTTCCTGCTATAATGAATTTGGATTGGTTTTCCCAGGCATCATAGATCAGCTCTGCCAATTTTTGGATGAACTGCATGCTGGAAGGTTCCTGCAAAGATTTTTGAATTTCCACCGCTTCACATACAGACTGAAGAATAAGCTCTTTAAGCATAGTGCGTCAAACCCCTTTAGATAAAAGGACAATTGACCTCAATTATGCATAAAGTACCCTTTATCGGATGAATAAATTCCATCTTTTTGTGAAAAAGGGCTATTGAACGAGTTGGGATATTTTTTTTATACCAATCATCACCTAAAACAAAATAACCTCTGGATGCTGCTTGAACACGAATTTGATGATAACGACCAGTTACGAGATCGAATTCTACCAGGCTTTTTGCCTTCTCCGTTTTCAGCACATGATAGTGTAAAACCGCATCTTTTCCTATTGGATGAATGGAGGCTTTATGCTCAAGCTTAAGAATAGGATCCATCCATGTTCCCTCTTTAGGAGAAACATTTCCTTCCAATAGCGCCAAGTAGGTTTTTTTTACTTTGCGCTGACGCATCAGCTCATGCATGCGTACCAAACCCTTTTCTGTTTTAGAAAAAAGGACAATTCCACTTGCAGCGCGATCTAGCCTATGAGTGGCTCTTAAATATACGTTACCCGGTTTATCATCACGAGCCTTTATGAATGCCCTGATTTCGTCTTCAAACTGTGGCTCTGTAGAAATTCCACATGGTTTTATAAACGCAATATAATGATTGTCTTCATAGACGGGATGCATGGCGCCTCTGGCGAACAACTTCGTACATCATGATGCTCGCGGCATTGGACACGTTCAATGAATCTATTGTTCCAAGCATAGGCATTTTAACTTTTAAATTTGCCTCACCCATCCATAAATCAGACAATCCGAGCTGCTCCGTACCTAATACGATAGCTACCCCTTGCCTGAGGTCCACATCATCGTAGAATGTGTCGGTGTGTGGTGTTGTAGCCAAAACAGAAATATGATGCTCTTTCAACAATCTAATCGCTTCATGAGATTCCATCTCGAAAATTGGCACTAAAAAAAAGGCCCCGACACTTGAGCGGATCACATTAGGGTTATGAATGTCCGTTTTTGGGTCACACACAATCAATGCATCGACTGCGGTGGCATCACAAGAGCGTAAAATAGACCCCAAATTACCAGGCTTCTCAATCGATTCAACCACAACAATAAAAGGGGCTTTTGAATCGAGAATTTTTTCTAACTCCTCTCTTTTGCGGTGCATCTGGCTCGCAATCGCAATCAACCCATCAGGTCGATCCCTGTAAGACATTTTCATAAAAGGTTCGTCAGCACACTCGATTTTCTCACAATTTTGGAACGAATGGATCAAATCCATCTCATTTTGACCTAAAAAAAGTTCTGGACAGTAGAATATTTTTTTCAATGGAATGTTGGCGTTTTTTGCGTGAAAAAGCTCCCGATACCCCTCGATGATGTACTCCTGGTGCCTATCCCTATCCCGTTTATCTTTTAAGTGTACAAGATGCTTGATCTGCTCATTTTTGGTGCTCAGGATTTTCATGGTGCCTTTCTTAAAAACTCGATGTGCTCGATCATCATTTTTGTTGTGTTTTCGATGATCTGTAGCCGAGATTTTCCCCTGATCGCAAGTTTTTTGCAATCTTCATGTTGTTTAAAAATAATTCCTACATATATTAGCCCCACATCCTCCCCTTTTGGACCTGCGTACCCCGTGACGCTGAGTGCAATATCAGAATGAAATAATTTTTTTGCTCCGCGGGCCATTTCCAGGGCTACTTCGGCACTTACCGCCCCGTAAATTTCTAAAGTATTTTTTTTCACCCCCAAAACTTCTACCTTGGACAGGTCGCTATAACAAACAACACCACCTTGAAAATAGGTAGATGCATCTGCAATTTCAACCAGACGGGAGCTGACTTTACCCCCTGTCATCGATTCGGCTAAACTTACCGTCAAATTCCCCATGACAATTCTCCCGATGCAAACAACGATTCAAGGTATGTAATTTTTTTGACCCACTGTATGCTTTTTTTTGAAACTCGTACCTCAATCGGTTTTGACCGATATTTCAAAAAAAAGGTGTTTTGTCTTGCCCAACGGCTTAGATTTCTGAATGCTTTGAATTCAAGAAGTCCATGAGTTTTTTTTGCGACCCTATCAGCACCCTCATAAATTCGCGGGTACTGAACAGTCACCCCTAAAAAAAGGCGATCTTTTCCAAAAACATTAAGCTTAAGTCCGCCATCTTTTCCCAAAACAGCGCAGGTATGCTTCATCATGATTGGGGGATGGATAAAATCAGTAACCCATTTTTGACCAGGAACAGCCTTAAAAACTATCATCGATGGATCAACCACAATTCGGGCATGGAATGCCCCCTTAGGATCGATAGGCTGATCCTTTTTAAGATTTTCTACATACTGAGCATAAGCGGCTAAAAAATCGATGATGTGCGGTTGTGGTGCATTCAAAGGTTTTGATGCATCAACAATGAGGCAAGGATCCAAAAGATGGATGAATTCCTCCATCTCACTTGGATCAATCAGGAGAGAAATCTCCTCAAAAAGAGAAACATTAAGGGGCATATTGTGAATGAGTATTCGGCTTTTTAGAAAATATCAAGAGGATCAAACCAAGAAAAATAGACGCGTCCGCAATATTGAATATACCAAAGCTTTTTCCAAAAAACACAAAATGGATCATGTCAATGACTTTGTGGTGGATGATTGTATCATACAGATTTCCAAAAGCTCCTGCGATCACAAGAGCATACGCCAAGCGCTTGGCGTCATCAGAAACTTTAAAAAACAAGTAGACAACCACACTTACAATTCCGAGTCTGATGATAAAGAGGGGTAGATGGTAGGCGGCAAATGAGCCCCAGGCAGCCCCCTGGTTGAAGACCAAATCGATCCATAAGTCTATCTTCCCAAAAAAAGAGAATACATAAAGTGGCATGAGATCGGCATTCTCCAGCACTAACCGCTTCACATAAATATCCAAAGCTAAAACCAGAAAAATGACGGCTGTACTCAACCCGCTGTTAATCGTAACGAATGTTTTTTTTATCATTTTCAATCATCGTTTGCGCTTCTACGGTGTAAATCGCATACGGGATGGCCGTAAGGCGGGGTTTTGGGATTGGCTTTTGAGTCAAATCACATACCCCGTACGTACCTTCCTCAATTTTGTTTAAAGCTCGATCAATCAATTTCACCACATCGACCTCTTTACTTGCGACCTCCAAAAGAACGTTTTGGGTCGTTGAATCTCCTGCGCCCTCAGCCTGATGCTGAGAAGCCCCTTTGACCCCTTCCAATTCTCTGGCATCTTCAGAGAAACCTTTAACCTGGCGTGTCAACTGGTTTCTCATGTCGATCAAAATATTTTTAAAGTCTTCGATCTCTCTCTTGGTTAGACCCATCTTAGTTCTCCTTTGCAGCAAATTGAGCTGTATTGATGACATTCATCAGCTCATCCATGTCTTTGAATCGGCGGTATACACAGGCGAAACGGATATAGGCGACGGTGTCTAAACTTTTAAGCCTAGACATGACGATTTCCCCTATTTCGGTAGAATCGATCTCGCGTTGACGCTCCGCAACATGGGCCGCTATATCGGCTGCAATTGCTAGAACTTGCTCGTGACTGATTTTTGTACGCCGACATGCGGCATCCAAACCTCTAACAAGTTTTTCAAGGATAAAGTCTTCATAACTCCCATCTCTTTTGCGCACTTGAACCGTCAAATCAACCGATTCAAACGTTGTAAAGCGTTTTAGACAACGCAAACATTCTCGGCGTCGTCGAATGGAATTAATTTCTAAAGCGTTCCTGGAGTCAGTAACTTTAGACTCCAGAAAACTACAGTAAGGACATTTCATGAGATCGATTTTTCCCCTTTTCTAAGGGATTCGGATCTTATTGTAAACGATTTTCGGAAGAGGAGGGATTCGAACCCTCGATACGCGATTAACGTATACACGCTTTCCAAGCGTGCTCCTTAAGCCACTCGGACACTCTTCCATGGCGTAAAATAAATCGTTGAGCTAGTTTAGATGATTTTGGTTTTATTGTAAATCAAATTCACGGTAGAATCCTAGCCATGAACCAGCAAAATCCCCCAAATAAAACAGCACCAAAAAAGCGGACCCTGATTAAAATTTTAACTGCCGCATCTATGCTCCTTGTTTTGATCATAGCCCCCTTTTTTTTCTTCAACGGAAGCGATGATCAGCCCCGTTCAAGCGAACCACTCATTCTAGTTTCGGTTCCCCCCTATAAAAAATTGGTACAATCGCTTGTTGGCAATAAATTTCGTGTGGAATCGGTTGTTCCCAGCGGATTTGACCCCCATCTTTACGAAGCCAAACCAAGAGATATGAGAAAAATTAAAGAAGCGGTTCTTTGGTTTGGAATCGGAGAGGCTTTTGAATATAAACTTCTTGAGGCGCTTAAAAATTCGGGCTCTGAAATAGCGTACTTCAATTTGATTGAAGAGCTGGAATCCAAAGGTTATAAAAATCTTTTGATCCCGTTTGATGAACATCACCATGACTGTAACGACCATTCCCACCACCACGATTGCCCTCTTGTACCCTATGATCGACATCTTTGGCTGGGATTAGAGGTTGACTCTGTCCAGGCGGTAATTATCGTAGAAAAACTAACCGGTTTTTACCCCTATTTCAAGGGAGTTTTCGAGGGTTACCTCGAAGAGCTTATGCGGGAGCACGATGTATTAATCAATTGGATTGAGTCTAATATTAAAGACAGTCGCCCCATCACATTTTTGACTCCTCACCCTGCATACTCCTATTTTGCAAAAGAATTTGACGTTGTTCAAATCCCCATCGAGGTTGCAGGAAAAGAGCCCAATATTCAGGATTTGAATAAACTGTTACAGGAGATGAGGTCTATGAGGATTGATTGCGTAATTGTGCAGCCTCAACACTCGAAAAAGGCGGCCGAATATATAGCAAAAGATCTAGATATTCCCGTCTACACAATCGACCCTTACAGCGAAAACTACCTTGATACTTGTAACCGACTAGCTCTCAGCCTAGCCAATAAACGGAAACCGGGGCATTATGCTCACCATTGATCATCTCGACTTTCACTATCCTGGTTCAGATCCAATTTTCCAAAACGATCGCCTCAAGATTGAGTCGAATACCTTTTCGATCATTATTGGTCCTAATGGGGGCGGCAAGACAACTCTTCTGAATCTAATCATGGGTTTTTTAGAACCCTCTAAAGGGGAAATTGTCTCCACTTTTCAACAAATTGGATACGTCCCCCAATCTAGCAGAATTGATTTGGAATTCCCCATCCGCTTGATCGACCACGTTTTGATTGGGTGCATCAAAGATTTAACTTGGTGGGGTGGATTTTCAAAAAAAACAAAATCTTTTGTCGACGAACTTTTAAAAAAATTGGATCTTTACTCCGTTAAGGATTTACGCTTAAAAGAACTCTCCGGCGGGCAGCTCCAAAGAGCTCAAATCGCCCATGCACTGGCTTCTAAACCTGATCTTTTAATTCTAGATGAACCCACCTCGAATATCGATCCTCGGGCAAAAAAACAGATTCTCGAAATCCTCCACTCTTTGAAAAAAGAGGTGACTATTTTGATGGTAACTCACGATCTTGAAATGCTTTTACCTGATACAAATCAGGTTCTTCTAGTCAGTAATCGCATCGAAAGTGTTGATGTCACCAATCTTTGCCGCCACACAGCGATGGGATTGTACGAAAACCGTTTTACACATTTAAAAGGGGGCGACTAAATGACCGAAATTTTTTCCAATCCCTTTGTTGTCATGGCTACAATCGCAGCCATGTTATCCTCAGTTGCCAGTGGAATTATGGGCACTTACGTGGTCATCAAGCGGATTGTGTTTATAGCAGGTAGTATTTCACATGCTTTACTTGGGGGAATTGGGCTTTGCATCTATTTGTATTCCATTTATCCCTCACCTCTCTTTTACCCGCTCAATGGGGCGCTTGTTTTCAGCTTATTGGCTGCGGGAATCATTGGCTGGGTTTACCTGAAGCACAAAGACAGGGAAGATACCGCGATTGCAGCGATTTGGACCATAGGGATGTCTATAGGTATTATTTTTGCATCCATCACCCCAGGGTACAACGTTGAACTCATGAACTACCTATTTGGAAATATCCTTTGGGCCGGACAGCGTGAAATTCAACTTTTAATTTGTCTTGATCTCATCCTTATCCTAGCTGTTTTTCGCTACCGTTACCTCTTTTTGGCGATCTCCTACAACGAAAAGCAGGCCAGACTCAATAAAGTCGCAGTGAATAAACTTTATCTGCTTCTTTTAGCCCTTGTAGCGATCACCGTGGTGATCCTCATCCAGGCCGTTGGGGCTATTTTACTCATCGCCTTTTTATGTTTACCGGCCGCCGTTGCCGGAAAATGCACAAAAAGTATCAACCAAATGATGTTTGCTGGGATTGGCTTTTGCTCTCTTTTTAGTCTTCTAGGCATTTTGTTATCAGCGAGTTGCAACATCCCGCTGGGCGCCACAATCGCGCTGGTCTGTAGTAGTTTTTATTTTATTCTCCTGCTTTTGAAAAAAGAACCTTAAGGCTCTAATTGACTTGAAGGGGTGATTTGGTGTAATGTATTTCCATTACTATTGGAGAGTTTATGTACGCAGTGATCAAGACGGGCGGTAAGCAGTACCGAGTCGCCCAAGGGGATGTCATCGATGTTGAGCTAGTGAAAGCCGACACAAATGGCAAAGTCCACCTCCACGACGTGCTTCTCCTTAACGAATCTGGCTCAATCAAGTTAGGAAATCCTACAGTTGCTGGTGCTAGTGTTGAGGCTGAGCTCGTTGACTACGTAAAAGGGGAAAAAGTCGTCGCTTTCAAATATAAGCGTCGCAAAAACTACGCTAGAAAAGTGGGCCATCGTCAAAAATACGCCCGCATCAAAATCCTTCAGATCAAAAAAGGGTAAACCATGGCACATAAGAAAGGCCAAGGCTCGTCAAAGAACGGACGCGACTCGCAATCCAAACGCCTTGGGGTAAAAAAATACGGTGGGGAACAAGCCATTGCAGGCAACATTATCGTTCGCCAAAGAGGAACACGCTACCATCCCGGTAAAAATGTTGGGATTGGAACAGATCATACCCTCTTTGCTTTAGTTGATGGAATTGTTCAGTACGAAACCAAAACTAAGACGTACGTACACGTCGTCGCTTAAGAGACATTATTCATGTTTATAGACAAGGTTCGCATACGCACAGAAGCGGGAAAAGGTGGTGACGGAGTGATCGCCTGGACCCGTGAAAAATTTCGTCCAAAAGGCGGACCTTGTGGTGGTAACGGAGGCGTGGGGGGCTCTGTTATCATTCAAGCTACATCTAACCAGTTCGACCTTGGTCGATACAGAAATCAACAAATCTTCAGAGCCCAAAGTGGTGCCAACGGTGCGATAGCCTGTAGACAGGGTGAATCGGCCGACGACATCATCTTGCTTGTTCCTATGGGAACCATTATCTATGATGCCGAAACTCAAGAGGTTTTAGCCGATCTAGGAGCTCATGGCGAGCAATTTGTTGTTTGCAAAGGGGGAAGAGGTGGGCTTGGAAATAATTTCTTTAAAAACTCCTACAACCCGGCTCCGATGCGTTGCACGCCAGGCAAGCCAGGTGAAGCCAAGGAGATCATCTTAGAGCTAAAGCTGATCGCAGATGTGGGATTTGTCGGGTTTCCAAATGCTGGAAAGTCCACACTCCTCAACGCGCTTACAGCAGCCAAGGTCAAAGTAGCCGATTATCCTTTCACTACGCTAGCGCCCAACTTAAGTTATATCGAGTGGGAAAACTTTACCCGTACATTCATCGCTGACATTCCTGGAATTATTGAGGGTGCAAGTAACGGCCGTGGTTTGGGATTCCAATTCTTAAAACACATTGACCGAACTAAAAGCTTGTTATTTGTTTTAGATGCGTCTCAAGAAGCACCTAGAGCTCAATATGACATTCTTGTCAAAGAGCTTGAAGCCTATAATCCGGAACTTTTAACAAAGCCGAAGATTGTTGTATTGAATAAAGCGGATCTTGTTGAAGAAGAGACCATCTGCGAACTCTCTTCCTCATTTCCAACAGAAGTACAGACAGTTGTGATCTCTGCTTTGATGAAAGAAAACTTAGACTCCCTAAAACAGCTTTTATCAGCCTAATTTTTAATGATTGATTTTGCTGTTAAAAAGTTAGATTCTTTTTCTTTATTTTTTATTCAAAAAATCTATACTTTTGTCCTAAAAAATAATCGACATCTTTAAAAAGAAAGATTTTCTATTGTTTTTAAGACTATCTAATTCTAATCAAATTAAGTGAAGCACGATGTTCAGAACCATTCATAATTTTTTTTCCGGTGCAGCAGCCGCCTCCTCCGATTTTCCCCTTACGCAATTAGATTGCCCAAATCCGACTCCGGCAAATTCCCCAAGAGGAATTTTTTCATGTACCACTGAATACCTTGCTCCCCAAAAAGATGCTCTTGGTACAAAAATAGATGTCAATGCCCTTTTTCGATCAGCTTTTAGAGTTGCCGGGGATGCAAAAGAGAAATATTCTGAACAACTTGAGCGAGCTGTTTTTCCCGTATTTTGCCGAAAAACACAACGGGTGGTGGAAAAGGTGTTTTTAATTCATCCCGATACATTTGATCCTGACTCGCAGGATGCCGCTACAAGGCCAGCCATTCAAATTGTGGATAAAAGGGTCAAGCTCGATCATCAGCATAAACCTAAAATGTATGTAGTTCTTACACCAAAAAACCCAGACCTTTCGATGTCACAGTTCCAACCATCAAGGTTGGGTATTTTGGAGGAGGCGTCTGTATTAGGATTGAGTCCCAAAAAAAAGTCGATCGTTCAAGTTGAATCATCCCCCCTATCTGAAGACCACCCTCTGCACCATGAAAAAAAAGACATCTTACTGCTGGAATTTATAAATGGCGGGGATCTTTTAAACTTTCGGTACGACCATCTAGCACTCGAGGATTTCCAAAAAATAGACCTCATGACACAAGCGATCCGTCTGACAGTCAAACTGCACGAGAGAAAAATAGCCCACCGCGATCTTAAACCAGAAAATTTTCTAGTTAGAATCCGTGATGAACATCATTTTGAGCTCAAAATAGCAGATTTTGGGTTCTCGCTAAAAACTGAGGAGCTTACCAGGGAAAGATGCTACAGTCCAGGTTATATGGATCCACAATTTCTTCAATCTTATTTCATTGGAGCCCGTTTTCATGTCGGCTCTGAAGAGCCAGTCGACGACGAGAAACCAATTTGTCCATTTAGTCAAGATTGTTGGAGTTTGGGGGCCACCCTCTTTTTCATTTTATTTGGTGAGGGATACGAAAAAACGCTACGACAAAATGTAAAAAAAGGGCACATGCCGCTCACAAATCTCGATGATTTTATCGATGCCAAGGAGAAAATTTCTGATAGAATACTAAAAAGCATGTGCATGTCTTTTTCTCGTGAGGTTTATGATGTTCTCAGTGGCCTTTTGCAATACCGCCCGGAAAAAAGGATATCCGCACAGCAGGCACTTGCCATTCTTGAAGGGGCAAAAACCGAACCACCTGTTGGTATGTAACATCCCTTTGTAGGATTGTTGAACCTAAAAAATAGAAGGGATGCTTTAACTATTGAAGCATCCCTTTTCACGCATCACCCGGGGGGAAGATAGAAAATTCAGAGTCTGGCAGTCAATTGATTTCTATTCATTAAAAGGTGGCCAATCCCCAATTTTTATCGTTTTTTGGCCGAGGAGTTAGTGGGCCTAACGATTCGTCTTTATCAACGATTTGTTTATAAATTTAGATCCTGCTAAAGGGTATAGCCCCAACCCAAATGGCGAGAATGATCAAAATGAAATACGCTTATCCTTGAAAATGTGGCTTGGACCGGAATCGAACCAGCGACACAAGGATTTTCAGTCCTCTGCTCTACCGACTGAGCTACCAAGCCATCCAAATGAATGATGTTCAATAGAATAGCACCTACTGCGAATTTACCGCAACAACAAGAATACCCTCAAGGGCTTGGGCCGATTTGTAAAGGAATAACTACTACTGTTGACCGCCACTCATATAGAGCACAAGATCTTTAGCAATCTCATAGGCCTCAAAAAGCGCCGGATCGTCCCGAGTGACAGGAAGCCCTCTTTTTTCGCTACGAATTTTAAGTTGGGGTATCCAGGCTCGAGAGGTGGAGGAACTTGATTTTTTTTGGTAAAAAGAAAATATTTGACCCATCTCTTCCTTTCCTCCTGCTGAGATATTCTTAAACCCTTGCGTAAGGGTGTCGTAACCCAGAGGATACTTCAGATATTGCTCCCCAATCAAAACCTCAGCAAGGTCGGTCGGCACAATAATATCTGAGCTTACTCCCTTAAGCTGGACGGATGCTCCAGAAATAGTGTAGTACTTAGCTACCGTAACAGCGTAACAATACGGCTCCTCACTTGTGATTGTTTGGAACTGCATCGAGCCCTTACCGTAGGAATGTTCATCTCCCACAATGATTGCAGCGCCATACTCTTTTAAGGTTTGAGCTACAATTTCTGAAGCAGAAGCTGATAATCTGGATATTAAAACTAAAAGAGGCCCATCAAAAAGCGGCTTTGAAATTTTTTCCTTAAAGACATTGATTTGTCCATTTCCATACCGGGCTAAAACAATGGGTCCGCCACCGGTAAAAATAGAACACACTTTTCCAGCCTGCGTCAGGAACCCTCCCGTATTTCTTCTTAGATCAAGAATCACTGCTTTTAGATCCTGATTTTTTTTTGTATTTAAAATTGCCTGTTCTAGTTGATAAGCTGCAGAATTCCCCAGATCATTATCAAAAAATCCATCTAACCGGATCGCCGCAATGACACCGTCCCCCTGGGCAAAGAGAGAAACCTGTGCAGTTGACTCCGGCGAGTTGATGGGCGCTCTAGTTACAACAACCTCTTTCAGCTCACCTTGACGCAAAATATCCAATCGAACTTTTGTATGATTGCGTCCACTTAGAAGCTCCATAGCCTCACGAAAATAGAGCGTATCTAAAGATTTACCATCTATTTTCAAAAGAATATCCTTAGCCTTTAAACCCGCTTTTTCTGCTGGAGATCCCTCTATCACACGCTGGATTGTTGGACCATCAAGGGAATCTCTCACAACAATACCAACCCCGCTAAAATCTTTTGACAACGCCTGACGCATTTCCCGTTTCTCGTCTGGACTAAAAAAACGCGTGTGGGCATCCATAGATTCTGCGATTGCTTTCATTACATGGATAGAAAAATAGTGCTCCTCCATTGCAGGACCCCTAGGTAGGTATTCCAACTCCTTTTCTCGCTGCTTCTTTAAATAGTAAGCAAATAGCCTCTCCCTTTCCTCCTGCAAATTTGCTCTGGAACGAAAAGATTCCTTAATCATAAAAAGGGCAATTTGGCTTTTGATTTTAGTCTTTAACTGGGCAAAATTTAATGGGTAGGGTTCGTACTGGAAAGTGGCAATCTTTTGAATTTCATCGAAATTTTTAGTTGACAAATCGCCAATAATCTCAAGCTCGAGTAATTTTCTCCGTTCAATTGCCTGTTCAAAAAATTTTTGAATCTCAATAAAAGAATCAAGTGATCGATTGTTAAAGGAATTTTTTGTAAAATCAACCCATTTCGAGCCTCCCTTCAACATGGGCTTTACCTCACTCCATAAAAAGTAGGAGTGGTCGCTATCAAACGATTCAATAAATACATCCATCGACCTTTTAGCCATTTCCTGATCGAACTGGTTTCGGTCGTAGTGATATTTAAATAATTCGTTTGTCGCATCTGGTATGTCACTGATTGTAAATAGAGATAAGAAAAAAATTGTTTTTAACAACACCATATTTTTCTGATACGCGTTAAACCTTTTTTTCACACGAATTTTCTATTTGGCATTTATTCATTTGGAGGGTATAGTGTTTTCAATTCGACACAAAAGGAGTCTGGCAACTATGCCAACTATCAACCAGTTGATTCGCAAGCCCCGAGCGCCCAAAGAAAAACGATCAAAAAGTCCAGCACTCGAAGCTTGTCCACAGAAGCGTGGAGTTTGCACGAAAGTCTACACACAGACGCCAAAAAAGCCAAACTCCGCATTGAGAAAAGTCGCAAAAGTTCGACTTTCTACAAAAAAAGAGG
>RGYU01000025.1 GCA_010031885.1 Chlamydiota bacterium
ATTAAGCGACAAATTATCGATGCGCTTATCCCCTCTTCTTTCCCTCCTATCATCGCTTACGAACCTGTTTGGGCCATTGGAAGCGGTAAAACACCCGATCCGGCCTCAATTAAAGAGGTGGTCGACATGATCAAAAAAACTGTGCCGAACGCAAGTGTCTTGTACGGGGGATCAGTCAACGGATCTAATGCCCAAAAATTAGGGGCCATTTGTGATGGTCTGCTTGTAGGAAGCGCCTCCAAAGATGTAGAAACATTCATTCAAATCATTCAACAACTAGAAGCACTATGATTTTTTTATATTATTTCGCATTAGTTTTATTCATTCTTTTGTGTCTTGTCACCTGTTTTGCTGTCTTGATCCAAGAGAGTAAATCGATGGGTCTTGGGGCCACTTTTGGTGGTGAATCGGCAAGCGCCATGTTCGGAGCATCCACAGCGGAAGTTTTAAAGAAGTTTACAGCAATTCTCGGCTGTATTTTTTTGGTAAGCTGCCTTATTCTTTCTATCTGGTCAGCCATCATTGAACCAGCAAAAGTCGAAACAAGACCGATTCAGGTTGAGCAAAACGGCTAAGCGCTAACCATGGAAGACAAGCACCATTTGATCTACTATCCCGATTCTATCCTGCGAAAAAAAGCAGAATCTGTGGATAGTATCAATCCTTTATTGATCAATTTCATCAATCGTATGAAAGAGGTTTGTGCTGAAAAAAAAGGATTAGGTATTGCAGCTCCGCAGGTCAATGAATCGGTCAGTATTTTTGTTACTCCCATGATTGGGACACACATCAAAACAAAAGATCCAATTTATGCAAAAAATTTTGAGGACTGGACCGTGGTCATCAACCCAAAAATAGTCCGCTACTCTCAGGAATATGTCGGGTACGAGGAAGGGTGCTTGTCTTTGCCCAAGCTCTATTCGACCGTTTTTCGTCCCAAAGCAATTGATGTGGTCTATCAAGACATCAATTTGAAAACACAATCTAAAGTTTTGACCCACTGGTTCGCCCGTTTATTTTTGCACGAATACGACCATCTTCATGGGATCCTTTTTACCGATTATTTACTTGGAAAAATCTCTAACGGAACCGTTCAAGACGTCCCTTTCGAAGAAAAACTCAAGATTCAGAAAAAATTAAATGACTTCGAGCTTGAGGCAAGAGGATCAACGTGACCATTACCGTCTCAGAACTCACCAACCAAATAAAACGTCACCTGGAACCCTCATTTAAAGGGATCACAGTCACAGGTGAAATTTCAAATTTTAAGGCTCAACAGTCAGGGCACTACTATTTTACTCTGAAAGATGAAAATTCACAAATTGCGGTTTCATTTTTTAATGCTGCCCGTTACAAACTTCCCCGCATGCCAAAAGATGGCGATAAAGTCATTTTAACGGGTGATATCAATGTTTACGCTCCTAGAGGAAACTACCAATTCGTAGCGCAAGGGTTGAAATTTACGGGCATTGGAGATCTTTTACTTAAATTACATGAACTCAAACTAGAGATTCAAAAACTTGGATGGTTTCAAAAGGAGGCGAAAAAACCTCTTCCAAAAAACCCAAAAAGGATCGGGGTTATCACTAGCCCGACAGGTGCGGTCATTCAGGATATTATCCAAGTCCTAAGCCGTCGTTGTTCCAATTTTCATCTCATCTTATACCCGGTTAAAGTACAAGGCGATGGGGCAAAAGAGGAAATTGCACAGGCAATACAGCAGATGAATCGCTACCAGCTTTGCGATGTCCTGGTCGTCGGTCGCGGGGGTGGTTCGATTGAGGATTTGTGGGCTTTTAATGAAAAAATCGTTGCCGAAGCTATCTATCTGTCTGTCATTCCAATTATATCAGCTGTTGGTCATGAGACCGATTTTACCATAGCGGATTTTGTAGCCGATGTTCGAGCTCCTACACCATCAAGTGCTGCAGAAATGGTTTTGGAGAAAACCAGTGACATTTTGGAGCGATTTCAAGGGTTGCAAAAACGATTGGAACAGCTAGCAAACCATACGCTTCATAGAAAACGGCAGCTGTTAGAGCAAATAAAAAAACACCCTTTTATCCGAGGTATTGGACTATTGCACCCTTTCCTACAGCGAATGGATCATATGACCGATTCATTAGATTTAGCGATGAAATCATGTCTCAATGATCAGCAGAGGTGTTTACAAATCCTCAGTGGCAGTCTTAAGTCTTTAGATCCAAGGAAAATTCTTTTAGATAAAAAGGAAAGGCTTGAACACTTAAAAATTTTAATCCTCTCAAAAACCCGTCAAGAATTCGCGCACCAAAGGCAAACACTGGAAGTTTTTAAAGCCCGACTTAAAACACATGAACCAATTCAGTTATTAAAACAGCTCCAAGAGCGCCTTTTGCGCTTGAGAGAGCACCTCATCTCTTTAAACCCTAAAACAATCCTCACAAAGGGGTACTGCATACCCTTAGACAAAAGAAACAACCGGGTGATCCTATCGGTTGATGATGTTGTGGTTGGGGATGCGGTAGAATTTATTTTTCACAACGGTACTATAGGAGCGCATGTCGATGGAATTCGAAGCAGCCTTCAAACGACTTGAAGAAATTTTAGAAAAAATGCAAACAGAAAACCCCTCTCTTGATGAATCCATTCGTCTTTATGAGGAGGCCGATAAACTAATACAGTTATCATCAAAAAACTTAGCCAAAGCGGAAAAAAAGATTGAAACGATTATGAAAAATCGGGACAGTGGCCTTGAGTTGGATCATAACCAGCAACCAATTTTAACAAACTTTGAAGCTTGAGATATTTTTATCGTGGACGGGACGAAAACAACATTAGTTGATTCTTTATCAGAACAGGCAAAGCTTTTAAGAGAAAAAATTATCCAGGTTGTCTCTAAAAATGGTGGCCATCTAGGTGCATCCTTGGGAGCTACCGATATAATTCTTGCTTTGCATCAAGTTTTTGACAGCCCCAACGATAAAATCATCTTCGACACAGGTCATCAGGCTTATGCACATAAGCTTTTGACCGATCGCAAAGATCAATTTGAAACCCTAAGAACCTATAGAGGCCTGTCAGGGTTTACAGACCCACTAGAATCAGAGCATGACCATTTTTTTGCAGGTCATGCCGGCACCGCCCTTTCTTTGGCCATGGGTGTTCATGACTCCTTAAAGCAAAAGGATCAAGCGCACTGGACGATTGCCATGATTGGAGATGCAAGTCTGTCCTGTGGGCTCACATTGGAGGGATTGAACAATATAAACTCGTCCCATAAACGCCTTATTATTATTTTAAATGATAATGGGATGAGTATCTCTAAAGGTTGTGGCAATTTTCACCACTACCTAGATGAAATTAAAAATTTTCCTTTTGATAGCCTTCAAGAGACTTTTCATAATATTTTTTCCATTTTTCAGCTTAAATATATAGGCCCTGTCAATGGGCATGACCCAGAAGCTATGGTGAATCTTTTTGAAAAAATTAAACGAGGTGATGGCCCTTTTCTTATCCACATCAAGACTGTAAAAGGGTATGGGCTAGCGTATGCAGAATCCTCCCCTACTTTGTGGCATGGGCCCAAACCTTTTTGCATAGAATCTGGAAAGTTCAAACAAACAACCTCCAATTTGATCCCTTTTCCGAAACTTTTTGGTAAAGAGCTTTTAGTTTTAGCCAAAACAAACCTAGAACTTGTTGTTTTAACACCCGCAACCGCTACGGGGGCCTGTTTAGAACCTTTTAGCCAAATTTATCCTGAGCGCTTCTATGACGTTGGGATAGCCGAGGGGCATGCCGTAACTTACAGTGCGGGCCTTTCAAGATTTCAAAAAAAACAGGTAATCCTCTCTATCTACGCAACTTTTTTACAAAGGGCGCTTGATAACCTTTTTCACGATATCGTGTTGCAGCAAGTTCCGGTACTGATTGCAATAGATCGGGCTGGTATCTCCCCTCAGGATGGCTCTACCCACCACGGAATTTACGATATCGGTTTTCTAAAAGCCATGCCGGGTCTGATTGTTGCTCAGCCCAGAAACGGGCAGGTCTTGCAGGAGGTTTTGCACAGCTATAAAAAATACGAAGCGCCTGTTGTAATCCGCTATCCCAATTTGGAGACTACCCCTGGTGAAAATCCTCTAAAATATCGACAACCAGGTTGTGGTGAACTTTTAATCCAAACTTCAGCTCAAGAAAAAAAAATACTCCTAGTGCCCTTAGGTCATATGGTAGAAAACGCCTTCAAGGTGCGTGACTACCTTATAGATAAAGGATTGGACGCATCCATTTTTGATCCTGTGTTTATAAAACCTTTAGACAAAGAACAGCTATTAAAACTCCTAGATGAACATGACGCTATTTTTATCATCGAAGAGCATTCTAGAGAAAATGGGTTAGGATCGATTATCGCCTCTTTGTTGCTAGAAAATCAAGTAAGGCACAAAAGGTTTCATATTTTTGGTGTACCAGATTATTTTGTTGCCCATGGCACCTACCAGGAATTGATGGAGGAGATTGGCCTCACTCCACATAAAATTGCTAATTGCATTTTAAAGATGATGTCCGCCTTACCTCAACTATAGGATCTTCCTTCAAAGAAAATCGAATTCGTCGTAATCTCAAATAAATAGGATATTTATGAAGAAATCTCTTTGCCTGGTACCAACACGCTATAAAGCCTCTACGCTTGAAATAGCAAGAGAGCTAGCTAACATGTTAAAGCAACTCGATTTTGCCATATTTGTTGAAGAGGGCTTTGAAGAGGTTGGTGTACCGGCAATCGTTCCATTTCAAAAAATCGATTATTTTGTGCTTATCGGCGGTGACGGCAGTTTTGTTGCCAGCGCTAGAAAATATCTTCCATGGAATGCACCATTTATCGGTGTAAGTGCCGGGCACCTAAATTTTCTTGCTGATACAAGTATTTCTCTTGCTTTATTAGATTTCAAACAGCTTTTAGAAGACTCGGTTCAAATAGAGGAACGAGTTGTTTTAGAATGTACGATGCCAAATAAAGAAACATTCATAGCGATCAATGATATCGTTTTACACAGGGGTGTCAATCCGGGGATTGTCGAATTATCGGTATTTTCGAACAATGAATTTATTTGCGACTATCTTTGCGATGGTCTCATTCTAGCCACACCCACCGGCTCGACCGCCTACTCTCTTTCTGCAGGTGGACCAATCGTTTATCCTGAAGCAAGAACACTGACTATGGCTAGCATATGTCCCCAGTCCCTGGCTTATCGTCCTATTGTTTTACCCGCCGATATCGAGCTTGAAGTACAGTATTTGACAAATCAAAAGCCGATTCAAGTATCAATCGATGGCCAAATCAATCGTGAGTTGCAGCCTATGGAGCGGATACTTGTAAAATCCTCCAATACAAAGCTCAAAATGGTGAAATTAAAAGGGCATTCTTATTGGATAAAATTGAGTCAAAAGCTAGGCCTCAAGGTGAAAAGCCGTGCTGACCAACCAGGTTAACAAAAGGTTTTAGTTGATTATCGAGATTCGTATCTACTCAGTCGGAAAAAACAAAGATGAGTGGCTGTCTACCGCATTAACAGAATATGAAAAAAGGTTGAAAACAGATGCAAAAATCCACTGGATTCTTTGCAAAAATGATAGTGAACTGGAAAAACTGGTTAGTCTTGAATTAGAATGGATTGCTCTTGATCCAGAAGGAAAAATGTATTCAAGTGAGGATTTTTCACAGCTTCTACACAAACACATCGAGACTTGGGGTAAAAAACTAGTCTTTGTGATAGGAAGTAGTGAAGGATTAACCCCATTTTTGAAAACCAAGGCCAAATTACTTCTATCTTTATCTAAACTTACATTTACCCATCAAATTACTAGACTTATTCTTCTTGAACAGGTTTACAGGGCAGTCCAAATAGGAAAAAATACCCCTTATCACAAATAAAAAAACACCCCCAAATTTGGGGGTGCAAGGCTTCAAGTCCTATAGTTTTTAGTAGCTTGAACGGTGTAAGGAAGTTTTTCCGCTAAAACTTTTGTATAACCAGATACCGTATGAAAATACAATCGGCAGACCCACGGCAACAACTATCAACAAAACAATCAATGTTGTCGATGAGGATCCTGAATTGTATAATGTAATGTTATGCTCTGAACCCGTTGTTGATCGCACCATATTTGGAAAAAATCCAATGGTAGCTAAACCAAACAGTGTTATAATGTTTAAACCCGAAAAGACAAATGCCCAGCCGTCCCGGCCCCGACATATCGCCCTGTAGCAAAGATAGGTAAATACCAAGACAAAAGGTGGAAACATATAAAAAGTCCAGTGATCATCATATCTTTTGTACATCTCATGTACATCAATCTCCATAGTGATTGAAGATATGAAAAAAAGGATAAGATAGGCAACCATATAAAATGGGATCACTTTTTTCACCCTCTCATATAAAACCCCATCCGTTTTCAAGAGTAAAAAAACGCCACCATGGATTGCGAAAATTGTAAACCCCAAAAATCCGATATTGATTGGAAAGGGCCTCAAAAACGAGCTGAAATCTCCAGTGAATAAAGTAGATCCATCTTGGTAGGTAAACGGAACACCCGTCACCATGGAGCCTAGCAGAAGACCGGCACCAAAAGTAATTATTCCAGAGGCTACCCCAAAAGTGGTATCCCATGCAACGCGCCACTTAGCACCCTCAACTTTAGAACGAAATTCAATAGAAACAGCCCTAAGGATGATCCCAAATAACATGAACATCAACAACGTGTAATAGATCGAACAGATTGCCGCATATGCCGGTGGAAAACCTGCGAAAAGGCCACCCCCGATCACGATCAACCACACCTCATTTCCATCCCATAAGGGCCCGATCGTATTCAGCATGATTCTGCGCTCTTGGTCTGTTTTGCCAAGGTACATTAAACTTCCAACCCCAAGATCAAAGCCATCTAATAGGATGTACATCATCACAGAAATGCAAACGATCAGATACCATGCTAATTCCAGATATTCGATCATAATTTTGTCTCCAATCTAGTGAATAGATCTGTATCTTCTTCATGTACACCTCCAACAGGATCGGGACCGTGCTGGATTTTCTTGTCCAAAAGAAAGATAAAAAGCGCAAATAGAAGGGCAAACATCATAGAAAACATCGTCAGTGAGCCCATGATTTGTTGACTCGATACTGAGGCATTTGTTACCCCCTCTTTTGTCCTCAAAAGCCCTTGCACAATCCAAGGCTGTCTCCCCAGCTCTGCTGTCATCCAACCGGTCATGTTACCCACATACGGCAGTAAGATTGCCAATACACAGGTTCTTAAACACCACTTAGATTCTTGCAATCTTTTTTTTCTGTAAAGCCAGCTAGCCCAAAGAATGATTAACACCATCATCCCCCAGGTAGCTACCATTATATGGTAGGATTGAAAAACTAATTGCACATTAGGACGATCTGCCGGATTGGGGGCAAGCTCTTTTAAACCTTTGACCGGTTCTTTAAAATTTTCATTTGCCAAAAAGCTCAAAACACCAGGGATTTTTAAACCGTAAACTTTTTCGTTTTTCTCGTCGACATATCCAAATAAAGAGATTGCTGCGTACTCTTCAGTATCATAAATACCCTCAAGCGCTGCGAATTTGATCGGCTGGTTTTTGTAGACTCCACGGGCTGTTGAGTCGGCCGATATAAATTGTACAACTAGCATGATTGCCAAAAAAATGATCGATATCTTTTGGCATATCTTAGCAAAAACCTCGTGACGTTTTTTTAGTACGTAGTAACTTGAAACACTCAATACCAAGAAACCACCAAGCACCCAGCAACCAATCAACACATGGAAAATACGATCCAAAGTTGAGGGTGTGAAATAGACTTTCCAAAGATCAACAACAACGGCTCGTCTGCTTAGGCCACTTCCAATAATTTTGTACCCATCTGGAGTATGCATCCATGAGTTAGCCATAACAATCCAGATAGCGCTGAAATGGGCTCCGAAAACAACCATACATGTAGAAAGATAGTGGACTCCCCGGCTGACCCTTTCCCAACCAAACAACATAAACCCAATAAAACTAGCTTCAAGAAAAAAGGCAAAAATCCCCTCGGGAGCCAAAAGTGTACCAAACACATCTCCAACAAAAGTTGAAAACCTTGCCCAGTTGTTGCCAAAAGAAAAGAGCTGAACGAACCCAGTCGCCACACCCATCGCAAAAAACAAGGAGAAAACACGGGTCCAAAAACGGCAGACCTCCTTCATTTCGGGGTCTTTATTTTTCATATAAATTCCCTCAAAAATCACGAGCATCAGTCCTAGCCCAATACTCATTGGGGGAAAAAGATAATGGAATGATATGGTTAGAGCGTATTGAATACGAGAAAGAATTAGCGAAAGTTCATCCATAGTGTTTCAAAACCTCCTAAAACTTTCCAAAACAAAAAGCTGAAAAAAAATTGTCAACTTTTCAAAATATTCGCCAAAAAACCCTTTTAAAAGAATCTCAAAAAGGATTTTTTTTACCCGAATGACCGTAAAGCGATATTTGAATGCCTATATGGTTTTTGTCTAGATTTATTTTTTTTAAAAGGGTACGATAAGGATAGAAAATGACAAAATATTTCGTTTAAGGGGTTTTCTTAAAAGTGCTACAATTTTCTTACTTATTGAGCTCGTTTTTTGAAATTCTGATCATTTCTGTCATGATGAATTATCTTTTGGCGTTTTTTTGGAATACCAGAGCTCTGGATACATTCATAGGTCTTTCCGCTTTTATTACTTTATACGCGCTTTCCAGTTGGCTTGATTTTCCTGTTCTACATCAAATTCTCATCTTATTGACAAATGTTGCTCTAATCGCAGTAATCGTGATCTTTCAGCCTGAACTGAGAGTCGCATTGTCCAAATTATCGTTCAAAGGGCGTCGCTACAAAGAAATACAAGAATTTGACCTATTCTTAGACTCTTTGGCAAAGTCGGTCTATAGCTTCTCTGACAAAGGGATCGGCGCTTTGATTGCGATTGAAAATGAGGATTCTTTAGAGGAATTCGGTCCAAAAGGGGTTTTAATGCACGCCCGCTTTTCGGCGGAGCTTTTAGAATCTATTTTCATCACCACTACCCCCCTTCATGATGGTGCGGTACTGATGCGGGAAAAAGAGATTATTGCTGCTGCTGCTATTTTGCCCTTAACCCAAGGCTCGGGTCTTGCTAAATCGATGGGTACGCGCCACAGAGCGGCTATCGGACTTTCCGAGATATCGGATGCTATTGTAATTGTAGTTTCGGAAGAGACCCATTTTGTCTCCATCGCAAGAGACGGCATTTTAACCAAGAACATCAAGATTGATCGCTTCAAGGCAATTTTACGTAGCATTTTTGCCCCTGAGAGGCATGAGCATGTGATCTGGTATCAACAAATAATCGATTGGTTCCGACAATGAGACAGTTTCTTCAAGAGCTTTTTTTAGAAAATATACCCCGCAAGTTGGTCGCAATTTTAACTGCCATCATTATTTTCTTCTTTGTTAATCAGTCTCTTACCGTAACAAAAGTTGTTAACAATGTTTCTATCCGTCTCATTAATATCCCCCCCCAAAAAACGGTTGAGGGGCTGTTACCAAACGGCTATTTATTGAAAAAAATTGCCCTCACGCTAAATGGAAAAAAATCCTCCCTAGAAGAAATTTCCTCTACGGACATTGAAGTAGTAATTGATCTTTCAGGGAAAAAGGAGAGCTTTACAGCGACGATTAGCGAAAAAAATCTTGTTTCTTTAAATCCCCAAATCAAAATTGCAAGGGATATCCGTAAAGTATCGACAAGGCAAGTCTATATTCAGCTTCAAAATCTTGTAACCGATAAAATCCCTGTATACCTTTTGAAACCCTCCGGTGAAGCACCAAAAGGGTTTCAGTTTGTAGATATCCAACCCCATGTTGTTTTTGTAGAAGTTACGGGCCCAGATGATCTAATCCGTAAATTAAAAGGTCAGGGTTTAGTAAAAGTTTTCAACCTCAATGATATTGCTCCTGAAGATTTGGACGGTATTGCAACAAAAACTGCAAAAAATGATGTCGTTGCCTTTACTACCCCTCTTGACCAGCGATTTGTCTATATTCCCTCAATAGCACCGGATAAAAAATTCTATTTTGACCCAAACTCCGAGAAAATCAAAATCGATTTTTTACGCACCCAAATTCTACCTGTGGAAACCAAAATACCCGTCACCTTTTTTGTGCCGACAAAACATCCAAAGGAGATCGATGTAACACAAATCTCCATTCAAGAGAGTTCTGTGGTCAGCTCACTTAATGACATGAAGGTTTTGTCTTTGAAAGTGTATGCAAAAAACGTCAGTCAGCCCTTTTTAGAGACGGTTCAATCGATGATGCAGCTAGTGGTAGTTCCCCCGATCTTGCTTGGGCAAAGAGCAACCTGGTCAGTTGAGTTTATCTCCACCAAAGATCTTGAGGAGAAATATGTTACTCGGATGGTACAGGAGAGCTCTGCTACAAGGCAAAATGATCAGCCAGAGCTGGTCAAAAGGGAACTCTATCGTAACCGTTTTAGAAATTATATGAACCAGATGATATTGACTGGTGATGATGGTGTCCCTCTTGACTTTTCTATCACATTCAAAGGTTCTAAAATTTTAGTCCAACCAAAATCTGATGCCAGCTAATCGCTATTACACACCACAAGATTTTAACCTTGATTCCATCATAGAATTAGAACCAAATGAAGCAACTCATCTAAAAACAGTGATGCGTAATCAAGTGGATGATACGGTAGAAATCGTAAATGGTAAGGGTCTGCTGGGGCGAGCTATTGTCTTTGAGATCACCAAACGTGGTGTATTTTTAAAAATTCAAAATCTTGAACAAATCCCTTACCCAAAACAAATTGTTTTAGGGATCGGGTTTTTAGTTCAGGATCGTCTTGATTTGGTTTTAGAAAAGGGGTGTGAACTTGGGATGACCAGACTTGTACTCATCAAGACTGAGCATGTAGGTAAAGAGGGGTTCACAGATGCTCAAATAGACCGTATGCGACGAGTTCTTATTGCCGGGTTAAAGCAGTCGGGCCGTTATTGGTTGCCTTCAATTGAAATTAAACAGGATATTCGGTCTTTTATTGAGGGAAATGATCAGGTCTACTTTGGAGATATTGATTCAAAATCCCCCCCTTTTTTTAAAGCTTTAAATCTAAAAGCACCCTTTAAACTTTTAGTAGGTCCAGCTAAAGGGTTTTCCTCGTCCGAAATTCAGCTGCTTAAAAATTCCCCCCATTGCACAGGGGTCTACCTAAGTGATGCGGTTTTGCGTGCAGAAACAGCAGCTACCCTTATGATAGGTTTGGCAAACCATGCTTTTTTGCTAGGATCGTTCCATTTACAGGATCAAGCGTAACAAAGAGACCTTCCTGGACTGAGGAGATATCTCCATGCGCTCGGTAAACACAAGGGATCCCCAATTGAGCAATTTCTAAGAGAAATTGCTCTTCTTCCTGATTATTTTCCGCATATCCGACAAATAAAACACCTGCTGCATATTTCAATATGGGTACGTACTCGGGCTGAAAATCGATGATGACTACAATTTTATTCTTGGCAAGGTGGGGTGAGATTACCTTTAAGGGGAGGTTATGAATGACAGGGGCCTCCACGGGGTTTTTTCCAATCCCTATCCCCCTAAAAAAGACCTCACCAATATGTAAAAGCTGAATTGTATTGGTCGTTCCCGGACGATTGAAGGGGACACCGTAGGTCACTACTATCAGATCGCCTAGTCGTAACCACCCTTTTTCAACCCCTATTTTAGAAGCTTGTGAGACCCCGTCGTCCAAATTAGAAAACGAGGCAAAAACGGGGCTAACCCCCCATTGAATAGCCAATCGATGAAATGTTCTAAAAGAGCCTGTAAGTGCGTAAATACGGTTTTGAGGTCTTAATGCACTGATCGCGGCGGCTGAGCGTCCTGTTGTGGAAAAAGCAAGTATTCCCGAGGTGTGTGCGGTAAGCGATAATATAGAAGCTCCATGGGCTACGGCATGACTGATATCAAAACCATTTCTAAACCCATTTTTATGGTACATATCGGTCAAATCGATATGTTCTTCAGCGTCGATGATGATTTTGCGCATCCTATCAACAACTTCCAGGGGGTATTTTCCCACTGCTGTCTCGCCTGATAGCATCACCGCAGAGGAACCATCGAAAATAGCATTAGCAACATCCGAAACCTCCGCCCTTGTCGGTCTCGGATTTTCTATCATCGATTCCAGCATTTGAGTCGCAACAATTGTATACTTTCCCCAGTATAAAGCCCTTGAGATCAGGAATTTTTGGATAGAGGGGAGAACTTCCATGTTGAGCTCAATACCCAAATCTCCACGAGCGACCATAATACCGTCTGCTTCTTGAAGAATGGATTCAATGTTATCGATCGCTTTTGTGGTCTCAATTTTTGCAATTACCCCAACATCCTCACATCCCTCGTCCAGCAAAAGCTGTTTAATTGCCAGAATATTTTGCTTTGAGACTACAAAGGAAACGGCAATCAGATCTATCCCCGCTTTGATTGCAAAAAGGATATCGCTACGGTCCTGCTGTGTAATATCCGGGATAGTGAGTCTTGCATTGGGTATATGACAATTTTTGTTTTCTTTTAAAATGCGCTCGTTTTTAAATTCTAAAAGAGCACCGTCCTCGTAATGCCCTTTGCACTGAGCAACCAAGTAACCATCGTCGAATAATATTTCCATCCCCTGTTCAATTTTACCAATGACATCATAAGGGTGAATATTAAAATCCCCATTTTTTCCAAGACGGTATGTTTTATTTTTTTCGATGGAAATCTGTTTGTTTGGTAGAGGATCTACTCGGATCTCGTATCCTTTAGTATCCATCATGATCGCAATCGGTTCATTTAGCTCTTGACGAACAATCTGAATCATTTTGATCACTTCAAGATGCTCTTGCTGACTTCCATGACTGAAATTCAATCGAAAAACATTAACGCCGGTCTTCACCAGATCATGTATCAATTTTTTTTGGTTAGAACTAGGCCCTATAGTGGCTATGATCTTAGCTCGTGGATACCCCATAACTTGTTTTATCTCCTCTTGACGAATTTACAACAAGCACAAACCTCTTTCCTTCCTAATCCGAATCCATAAAGAACAGATTTATAAGTTTATTTATAATAATTTATATTCAGATCCTCCTAATTTCCAACCTATTAAACGAGAATTATTCCGATAGAAAAAATATCTCTTCTTTCTAAACTGCTACTTTGAAACAATAGAAAAATCAAAAACTTGGGTATCTTCTGCTTGGCTTACGAAGAGATTGTTTTAAAAAACGTGCGCGTTCACAACCTAAAAGGGGTAGATCTCACTTTAAAAACCAATCAATTGATTGTCTTTGCGGGTGTTTCGGGCTCGGGAAAATCTTCATTAGCGTTTGATACAATCTATCTTGAAGGGCAGCGCCGCTATCTTGAATCGTTAACGACTTTTGCAAAAAGACACATTGGAGGATTAAAAAAACCTTTAGCAGACTCGATCGAGGGGCTGTCTCCCTGTATTGCAATTGAACAAAAAACGATAGGGCGAAATCCCCGCTCAACGGTCGGAACGATGACCGGGGTTTACGATTTTCTAAGAGTTTTATATGCCAGAGTTGGAACCCCCCGTTGCCCCGATACCCTTGAGATGCTATCAAAGCTTTCAAAAGAAAAAATTCACCAACTCCTTCTGAGTGGCTTTCTTGGACAGGCAGTTTACGTACTCGCTCCGGTTGTAGAAAATAAACGCTCCGAATTCAAAGAGTTATTAGCGGGTTTTTATAAAAAAGGATACACTCAGGCGCGACTAAATTCTAAGCTCATAGAGCTTACACCTGAGACTGAAATAGATCAGCATCAAAATATCCATCTGGAAATCGTAATCGACCGAATCAAGATCGAAACCAAGGGGGAAAAGCGCCTTATGGAGGCGATCGAAAACGCCTTGAGAGTTGGACAAAAAAGGATGTCTGTTCTTAATCGTGATTCGGGAGAGCAGAGCTTTTTCTCCACCGAAAGCTATTCTTTTGCTTCCAAGAAAGGGTATCCCGTTTTAGAGCCCTACCACTTCTCTTTTAATCATCCGGACGGAATGTGTCCCCATTGTGAGGGTTTAGGTACCGAAAAGACGTTTCGATTGGAAGGGCTTTTAGATAGAGAAAAAAGTATCAAAGATGGTGCTCTGGATGCAATTACCCCATTTGAGACGCAAACTTGGGGCAATATTTATACTAATCTTGCACGCATCTATCGATTCAACTTAGCAACACCCTTTAAAGACTTATCTGAAAAAGCCCAAAAAGTCCTTTTGGATGGTGTTGATGAAAAATATTTGCTGATGCAATTTGTCCACCAAAAAACAAAAGAGAAATCTACTCAGTACATAGCCTGGAAAGGTCTCAAAGCCGAGCTAAAAAAGCGGTACCAAGAGGCAAAAAGTGAGCTTTATAAAGAAAAGTTAAATGAATTTATTATTGATATCCCCTGCTCCTTTTGTGATGGGGCTAGAATAGATCGCTATCAAAAAGTCACCCTTTTTCAAGATAAAATGATCCATGAGCTTTCCCGATTATCTTTAATCGAACTTCAGACATTTTTTGAAAAAGTGAATTTAAATCCAGAAGATATTTCTATAGCACAAGAGCTTTTAAGAGAGATTTTAAGGCGTCTTCATTTTCTAATAGATGTAGGTGTAGGGTATCTTTCTTTGGAAAGAACATCCTCCACCTTAAGCGGAGGAGAAGCACAGCGTGTTCGTTTGGCCTCGCAACTTGGCCAGGGTCTTGTTGGGACCACATATATCCTGGACGAGCCAAGCATCGGTCTTCACCCCGCTGATAATTTAAGACTTTTAAAAACCTTACGCAATCTCACCCGCCAAGGGAATACCGTAATTGTCGTGGAGCATGATGAAGAGACTATTCGGCATGCGGACACAATCGTAGATGTTGGCCCCCTTGGGGGTGAAGCGGGGGGGCGCATAGTCGGATTTGGAGGTGTTGAAGATCTTATACGCTCCAAAGATTCGATCACTGGGGCCTATCTGAGTCGAAAAAAAAAGATCGAGATTCCTCGCGAACGAAGAAGACCAAAAGGATTTTTACAGATAAAACAAGCTACCCATCACAATCTAAAATCCATAGATATTGCGGTCCCATTAGGGGTATTTTGTGCTGTTACGGGTGTATCTGGATCGGGTAAATCTTCGCTTGTAAATGATATTCTCTATCCCGTTGCCAGCAACCATCTGATGCAATCTAAACTCAATCACGGGTCCTTTGGAGGAATTGAGGGGCTGGAGCAGTTAGATAAAGTGATCATGATTGATCAACAACCGATAGGTAAAACTCCCCGATCTAATCCTGCAACTTACATAAAAGTATTTGATGCAATTCGTGACCTATTTGCAACGTTGCCTGAAAGTATGGCTTTGGGGTTTAAGGCTGGCCGTTTTAGTTTCAATGTCAAAGAGGGCTCATGTCTCAGCTGTAAAGGGATGGGCATGATTCGAGTCGATATGGACTTTTTAGAAGATAGTTGGGTGGAGTGCCACCACTGCGAGGGGGAGCGGTTTGATCCAAGGACTTTATCTATCCGATTTAAAGGAAAAAACATTTATGAGGTGCTTGAGCTCAGCGTAGATGAGGCCTATCAACTTTTTGAGGCAATCCCAGCAATTTCAAGAAAGCTTGCTACCCTCAAAGAGGTAGGTTTAGGCTATATGAAAATCGGTCAATCTTCGACCACTTTATCAGGTGGAGAGGCTCAGAGGATCAAACTAGCTAAAGAATTATCTAGACCTAGTACCTCCAAAACCCTTTATCTTTTAGATGAACCCTCCACTGGGCTCCATTTTGAAGATATCCAAAAGCTTGTCAAAATTCTTCAAAGACTGGTTCAAAAAGAGAATACCGTTGTTGTGATTGAACATAATCTTGATCTGATCAAAATAGCTGACTGGATCATAGATCTCGGGCCTAAGGGGGGGAATGAGGGCGGTTATTTGATGGCTGAGGGCACACCCGAAGAGATTGCAAAATCCTCCTCTTTGACGGGTAAATTTGTAAAAGATGCTCTAAATGATTCATTGCAATTTTATACACATACCGTAACAAGTGATGAAAAACCGATTACCGAAATTATCGTGCAAAATGCCACGCAGAACCACCTGAAAAATATTGATTTAAAAATAGAGCGCAATGAAATTACCGCTTTTACAGGTCCTTCCGGATCCGGAAAATCTTCGATGGCAATCCAAACAATTTTTGCTGAGGGGCAAAGGCGCTACTACGAAACGCTGAATGCCTATGCGCGCCAATTCATAGAGCAGATGCAAAAGCCGAAAGTAGAATTCATCCAAGGGCTATCGGCTTCAATTGTAATAGAACAAAAGCGGCATGCAGGGAATCCCCGCTCTACAGTCGGAACAATTACGGAAATCTTGGACTATTTACGTATTTTGTACGCCAAAGAAGGAATTGCCGTGTGCCCCGACACAAAAGAACCTTTGGTTCATGTCACAAAAGAGTATATTGCTGAAGACCTTTTGCAAAAATATCCTCATCAAAAATGTATCGTATTGGCACCGCTTAATCTTAAAAAGGAGCTTTCTTATAAAGATCTTTTTGAACGATTGATCAAAGAGGGCTACTTAAGGGTGCGCATTAAACATAAGATTTACGAACTTACTGAATCTTTACCGGAACTGAGCGGTCTTAAAGAACAGGTAGAACTTGTAGTCGATCGGGTCGTGATCTCCAATTCGAGTAAAAAAAGACTCTATGATGCCATAGAATCTGCATGTTTGTTGAATGAAACCTCATTGATGTTTCTTGTAGGTGATGTATCGGATAACTCTTCGCAAAAAGAGCTACAAACTCTCCATTATTTTCTCGCATTTTCTGCCCCCTCGTCTCATAAAACTTATCCAAAAATTGAACCAAAAACCTTTTCTTTCAATGCTGAGGAGGGGATGTGCACGACCTGCGAGGGGATCGGATCTTTAAATACCGTCGACTTAAAAAGCTGTCCAAAACTTTTCAAAGCAACCCTTAAAGATTTGATAGACCATCTTTTACGATACGAGTATAACCCTATCCGTTCTATTTTAAAAATCCTTACCGATGCGGGTATTGATCCCAAAGAGCGTTTGGATAAAATGGATGATCGTACCCTTGATTTTGTTTTACAAGGTGCAAGTATCAAAAATAGTCCCTACCATTGGATCGGCCTTCACCCATTTTTTGAGCGGCTGTTTAGATTTGGAAAAGCGCAACAAAAAGAGGCCCTGGCGCCACTGTGCCAAAATAAACTTTGTCCTGGCTGTAAAGGTTCAAGATTGAATCCTCTGGCTTCAAATGTCCACATTCAAAATATTACACTCCCCGCCTTATTGAAGATGCCAATCCAAGATGCGTACGAGTTCTTAAAAGAACTAAAATGCACACAAGAGCTTGGTGAGGTGCTCTCAACCGTACTGGACAAACTCAAACTTTTAATTCAAATCGGTGTCGATTACCTCTCTTTAGAACGAACTTCCTTAAGTCTTTCCGGTGGAGAAATACAGAGAATCCATTTGGCCCGCCAGCTTGGTGTAAACTTGACCAACTGCCTTTATGTCCTGGACGAGCCAAGTATTGGACTACATCCGCATGATCACCAAAAACTTTTAAATGCGTTGGTACAGCTCAAAAATGAGGGCAATACTCTGCTTTTAGTTGAACACGATCCCATGACCTTAAAGATAGCAAAAACTATTATTGAATTTGGTCCTGAAGGGGGAGAAAACGGCGGTAGGATTCTAGCTAAAGGGACTTTAAAAGAATTAAAAGACAATCCCCAAAGCATCACTGGCCAGGTGTTGGGGAACAAACTTTTCTATCGTAGAAAAAAAATTTCTATTGATTCCTCAACAGAATGGATAGAGGTACAAAACGCTACAAAATATTCCCTTCAACAGTTGAATATTCGGCTACCTAAAAATCGTCTCATCGCTCTAACCGGAGTTTCTGGCTCAGGAAAATCGACTTTGATGCATGAAATACTCGCTCCTATTTTAAAAAAAACGACTCTTTCTAGAAAGCGGCACGACACTTACACACAAGATGGCTGTACAATCACAAATATTAAAGAATTCAAGCATCTTATTATTGTCGATCAAAATCCCATAGGGACGACATCTAGAGCTGATATTTGCTCATACACTGACATGCTGACCCAACTTCGCTCTTTTTATAGTGAATTGAAAGAAGCAAAAGCCTATGGTCTGATGCCCCGTCATTTTAGCCCTAACCACATTCAAGGTATGTGTACCGAATGTTTTGGCCTTGGGTATATTGAAGTCAAATTACAACTACTGCCTCCTGCAAAAAAAGTTTGTCCCCTCTGCCAAGGCAAACGACTTTCGTTAATTGCACTTAAAATACAGTATCAAGGATTGAGTATTGGTGATCTATTTCATATGAGATCTATTGATCTTGTGGATCTTTTCTCATTTCATCCCAAAATCCATACAACGTTAAAGCTTTTGATTGATGTCGGTATGGGCCATTTAAAAATTGGCCAAGAGGTACAGACTCTGTCTCACGGTGAGGCGCAAAGGTTGCGGTTTGTGCGTGAACTTATTACACCCACAAAAGGCCCTGCCCTTATCTTCTTGGACGAACCTACAACAGGGCTTCATGACTCGGATATTATTAAATTGATGCCCATCTTTGACCGCCTCATCGAAAGAGGCGACACGTTACTGATCATCGAGCATAATTTAACGGTACTAAAAGAAGTAGATTACCTGATTGAAATGGGTCCGGGTGCAGGAAAAAATGGGGGGAAAATTGTAGTTTTTGGGGCCTATGATGAGTTTCTTCAAAAAAATATCGGGGTTACAGCCCCCTATTTGAAATAGGTAGATAAATTATTTTTATCCTTTATCCCCATGGTAATACTCCCCTTTCCAAAGTCTCGTCTTCCCTAAAAGGGGTTGTCATGTTATACTCTCAAACGAGGATTGGCTGAGCAGGGCGCCGCGAACTGAGTCAGGGCGGGAACGCAGCAGCTATAAGTGTAACGACTGCGGCAGCCAACTCCTCTTTTTTAAAAAGCATCCACCTCAACGCTTACAAATGCCCCATAAAAGATAAAGTGATTATTTTGGAATATTCCACTTTTATCAAAATTTCTTCCAGGCTGGCGGGTTGCTGATCCAACATAATTGATCCACTCCCCCCCGAATCCCCCCTTGATTCGTATGGAATCAAATAAATTTACCCCTAAAAACACATCGCCCTGTAAGAGGGTACTAGCCCAGCAATCATTCACAACGTATTGTGCAATTTGGCTACTAGGTGCGCTTTGCATCAGTGTGCTTGTTTGCTTGTATATATCTCCGTAAACCCCAATTGACCCCCTTAGACCCCAAATAAATGGGGCTGGTGTACCAATAAATTCTCCATAGACACGTGCACCAATAAGATTATTGACACTTTTGATGTTGTACTCTTTTATAAATGTGGCGCTACTCAAAAGCTGATCTATCCTGTCAAAGAGATAGACATACGAAGGACCTACCGATGCACGCATTCCAAAAAATTTGTGATAAAGTGGTGCTAGATTCCAAATAAAAAACAGATCCCCCATGTTATACTGCATGACGTAATCCTCTATTACCTGAGATCCACCAGTATAAGCGATAGGTGATGTACTTGCTATCTGTAAACTATATGTCGGAGATTGTCCGGGAGTAGAAATCGCATAGATTCGGTTCCACTCTAAAAGTCCAATAAATCGGGCCTCAAAACCGTATTCATCCCATGGTAAAATTGCTGCACGGGCAAATAACCCCGGAACCCATTGTTGTACTTTATTGACATTTCTAGAATTGATTACAGGGGATGTGCTAGAACCGGCGGTCACATAAGCAAGTGTAGTTTGGGGCAGGTTTTGCCGCGACCATGTTACCTCACCAGCCTCCAGTTCAATGAGCTTTACATCTCCTCGCAGGAAAAAGACGTGAAAAAAACAAAGTGATATGAAAAAAAAATGGCTCATGAACATGCCCCTAGTAAGTTTTTCATTTTTTTATTCTATAGTCAAAAAAAATGGAAAAACTCGGTTGATTTACACCCTTTAGTAAAACGAAAAGGATCCTTTTTATTCAAGAAACGGTTTAAAAATTTTAGAATCCAATCAATTTTATCAACATAAAATTTATTATTTCTTAAAATATTATTGAAATTAAACACCCTCCCTCCCTTACAATTGCACCAAATGCATC
>RGYU01000026.1 GCA_010031885.1 Chlamydiota bacterium
TTTGATAAAACTGTCTTTGGGTAGACGTAAATGGTGATTTCTAGCTGGTTGTCCTCGATTTTAACCTGCGGAATGACGGAGCGGTTGTTTTTGGCTAATGTCTTAAGATCTTCATCAAATGTGCTAGAAGAAAAAACATCACCGGACTTCGTTCTCAGTCTGTCCTGGATCGAGCGTGTCTCATCGGGAGCTTGACTCTTCGTGTCAAAAATGACCGAAATTTTTCTGATCACTTTACCGTCGTATACGTCAAATGTTTCCTGGGAGAAAAGTTGGAGCGAACATAAAAAGAGGAGAAGAGCTAAAAAATTTTTCATGTATCTATTATATGAGAATAGGGGTTTAAGGCAATAGATCTCTTTTGATATGGGCGGATTTTTTAAGCTTAAAAATCGCTTCCATGCAAGCTTTACAGCACACTTCATAACATAAATTAGCTTTTTGCTTGAGCGTGGTTTTCTTGAGAGTTGATCCTCTAGAGTTGTACGCGACCTCTTAAGGCCAAGTGAAGAGTCTCTTCATCTACGTACTCTAAAGATCCGCCGATCGGAAGACCGTGGGCAAGTCGTGAAATTTGGATGGGCAAATTTTTAAGATGTTGTCTCAAGTAGAGAGACGTTGCGTCTCCTTCCAATGTTGCATCGAGCGCAATGATCACTTCCTGAATTTGATTTTGTTTGATTCTATCGATGATGGATTGGAGCTCTTTTTCTTCAACGTAGCGATTTTCCATCGGAGAAATCAGTTTAGACAGAACGTGGTACACCCCTTCAAAAAGGTGGGTTGATTCAATTGCGTAAACGTGCTTTGGGCTAGAAACAATACAAAGACTGCTCCCTTTCCTATCCTCGATATTGCAAAAAGGGCAGCTCTTTTTGTCGTGTAGACCATTGCAAATGGCACACTTGATCAAACGCTCTTTGGTGGCAGTAATGGCGTTTGAAAGACTTTCAAGATCTTTAGATTCCCAGTCAAGAAGATGAAAGGCAAATTTTTCGGCAGTTTTGCGACCGATCCCGGGGAGTTTCTGTAAATGTGACACAAGATGGAGTAGAGGGTCTGGATAGCGCATTCACTAATTTTAAGCTCTTGCGCTTTTTAAGTATACATCTAGCAGTAAAAAAATTGTGAAAAGTGAGGTGATCCATGTTTTGTTTCCAATATTCAGCTAAAAATTTTTAACTTTTGACTGTTAGATTTTAAATTCTTACTCTCGAGCAACTTTTAAAAAATTACCCTTAAAATAGCTTGAAGTCTCAATCAGAATTTTTTATCAGAGGGCGGTACAAACTACTTTTTTAACAAATGGGATCGAAACGAAGGCTGCTCATCTAAAAAAAGGATTCAAACTTCCTTTTTAACGTGAATTTTATTAGAATTGTCAAGATACGATGATTCGCCAACCAGCTACTATTGTTGCCAGTGCAGCTTATTTACCTCCTAACCGTGTTCCAAATGCGCATTTTGAAGGCTATTTGGACACCTCAGACGCATGGATTTTTGAGCGAACAGGGATCAAAGAAAGGCGCTGGGCAGACGATACAATGTCCACATCCGATATGGGGCTGATGGCAGCTCAAAAAGCTTTGGAAAAAGCTGGAATCACGCCCAGGGACATCGATCTTCTTTTAGTTGCAACAATGACGCCCGATCAACCCCTTCCATCTACTGCGGCACTGATTCAATCCAAACTAGATGGATGCAAAGCTCCTGCGATGGATATTTCGGCTGCATGCTCCGGGTATTTATACGGTTTGAGTGTAGCCAAGGCCTACATAGAGTCCGGAATGTACCAAAATATCTTGTTGATAGGCTGCGAAAAAATGACGCAGGTGGTTGACCCGTTGGATCGCTCTACTGTGATTTTATTTGGTGACGGTGCCGGGGCATCAGTGATCAAAGCCGGTGGTAAAGGTTTAAGAATAGATAGGATTGTTCTAGGATTGGATGGCCATCTCAATCATGCCCTTTTTATCCCCCAGAGTGGAAAAATGAAAATGTTGGGGCAGGAGATTTTTAAGACAGCAATTCAAAGGGGCGTGGAAACGATTGAATTTCTTTTACACCAAGAAAAGATTGCAATAGAAGAGATTGATCATCTGGTATTTCACCAGGCTAATTTACGGATCATTCAAAATATTCAAAAAAGGTTTAATGTGCCCTCGGAAAAAATCCCAACCTCTATTGATTTTACTGCAAATACATCTGCTGCATCTATACCCATTCTTTTGGAATCGATACCACATCAAGAGAACCAAAGATATTTGTCTGTAGCATTTGGTGCCGGATTTACCTACGCGGGGGCAATATTTACTAGTTTATGAAACACATTCTTTTGACTCAGGGCCAAGGTGCCCAATTTGTCCATATGGGCAAGGATTTTTACGATCAATTCCAGATTTTTCGTCATACAATGGAAGAGGCGCAGGATTTGACTCGTCTGCCAATTTGCTCCTGGATCTATGAGGGAACTAATGAAGCTCTTGCAGATACAGATAAAAGCCAGTTATCGATGTATGTGACAACAATCGGGATCTATAGGGCTTTGAAAGAGATTTACCCAACAATTGAATTTTCGCATGGAGTTGGGCTCAGTCTAGGGGAATACAGTGCGCTTACGATAGCAGATTCTCTTGAATTTGCCCATGGGGTGCGCCTTGTGCAAAAAAGGGGTGAGCTTATGCAGGCTTGCGCCCTAGCACATCCTGGAAAAATGGCTGCAGTTCTAGGTTTAACCGTTGAGCAAATTTCCTCTCAGTTGGTAGGGACAGCCTCTATGGCCAATTTGAACACGCCACTGCAGACGGTGATATCCGGAAGCATGGAAGATATTGATCTGACGGTACAAAATTTGAAAAAAAATGGGGCTAAAAGGGTAGTTTTACTAGACGTTGTCGGGGCGTTTCACTCACCCTTGATGATGGATGCCTATTTAGCGTTTAAAGAGATTGTTGATTGCACCCCGTTTTTGCCCCCAAAATTTGAAGTTATTATGAATGCTACTGCCAAAGAGCACAAAGATCCTAAACAAATACAGGAGCTTTTGTCCAAGCAACTCATAAGCAGTGTCCGTTTTAGAGAGTCTGTGGTGCAACTGGAGGGGATAGGGCCATTTTTGGAATTAGGACCCGGTACTGTAGTGAGGGGGTTAGTGGAAAAAAATATAAAAGCGGAAATTCGTTCGATCAATACAGTCAAAGACCTTAAGGAGTTTGAAGTATGCGTGTTCTCGTAACTGGAGGGACGAAGGGGATTGGTTTGAAAATTGTTGAACAATTTTTAAAGCATGAAAATTGTGAAATCCATTTTACAGGGCGTGACCAGGAATCGGGTAATCAGATTGTCAAAAAAGATAGCCGACTTAAGTTTCATTGTATTGATACATCACAGCGGGAAGCTATAGATAAGCTCTATCAAGACATCGGCGCTGTGGATGTGTTAGTTTTAAATGCAGGTATCTGCAAAGACACCCTTTTTTTAAGGATGAAAGACGAAGATTTTGATGCGGTTTTAAAGACAAACCTCTACTCTCCTTTTTGGATCACAAAAGCCTTTTTGCCGGACATGTTAAAAAAACAGTCGGGCTCAATAGTTTATTTAAGCTCGGTTTCGGCTAGAGGAAATGCCGGACAGGCAAATTACGCGGCAAGTAAGGCGGGGCTTGAAGGTATGGCCAAATCGTTGGCTTTGGAGGTTGGAAAAAGGAATGTGCGTGTCAATGTGGTACGTCCCGGATTTACCGATACTCAAATGACCGCTGCTCTTCCTGAAAATCTCAAGACAGAAATTTTAAAACATATTCCGTTAGCAAGAATGGCGCAACCGGAAGAAATTGCTCAAGTGGTTTTCTCTTTAGCAATTGAATTAAGTTACGTAAACGGCCAGGTTGTCACAGTTGACGGCGGATTAACTTTACACTAATGAAAAGGAAAGAAAAACATCATGAGCGAAAAAGTTGAAACCATCTATGAAGAAGTAAAAAAAATCATCGTGGAGCAGCTGGGTGTTGCAGAAGATAAGGTGTCCCTTGATTCCACAATTATGGAAGACTTAGGTGCCGATTCCCTTGATACCGTAGAACTGTTGATGGCATTTGAAGAAAAATTCAAAAAAGAGATACCAGATACAGATGCGCAAAATCTTAAAACAGTTCGAGATGTAGTGAATTACATTGAAAAACACCTGAAATAAAAATTTTTTGCTTTTTTACAAAGATATTGAATGGAAAAGCCGCTGATTAGGGAGATACTTTCAGCGGTTTTTTGTTGCCTAGAAAAAAAGGCAAGAGTTGTCTTTTCATAAGACAGATTCTTGTTTATTGTCCCAAGTCATGCGGTTAGAAATTTGATCAAAAAGCTCGGTCGGCTGTTTTAACTAATTAGGATCATGCCCTTTTAAGGAGACCCATAGATCACGGGTGTCCTCTTCTTTAGCAAGATACTGAAAAAACTGGGGGTCATTTTTTTCATGAATTTTTTGGACGATCGGGGAGTCTGCCCCAAGATCTTTACGGACCGAAAAAACAAGGGTATGATCGCTGTGATGCTTTTGGCAGCGGTGTGAAAGGAAAAAATTGATAAACGTATGCACGTCTTTATGTTTTTTTGTAGCAGAGGTCATAGCTAAATTTTCTATGTTCATGAAATGCCAGTCATCGGGTAAGTTGTAATAAATTGGCACTTTATCCTTTTCCATCAGTCTTGCAAAGCCACAACGGATAAGGGCAAGATCGCAGTTATCTGTCTCGATCAGATATTTTGCCCTGTGATCAACATAGGCTTCGATATGCTTTTTTTGCTTTTTAAGGAGTTTAGATACTTCCTTTAATTGCTTTTCGTCTAAGTGATCGACTTTGCCGTAAAGAGTATACGCAGCATACATGATTGCCTCAACTGGATCGGGAGTCATCACCACCTTTTTGCCTTGTTGATCTTGAAAAAGATCTTTGATTTTTAGTTTGCTAGGCTCCTCGCGCGTAACGATGACATAAGGTTCCCATTCCACTGGCAAAGATACGCTATTGTCGGGGTCAAAATTGAGACCAAGGAGGTGGGGATCAATATCGGAAATATTTGCAATCTCTTTGTGGTTTAAAGGGGCTATCAGTTTTTCCTCTTTCAGAATGCGGATTGCATAGTCGGAGGCACAAACTAGGTCATAGCCTTTGCCTTGAGTCGCCTTGAGTTTGACAATCATCTCTTCATTGGAGCTAAACGGATGGATTTTTACCTGAATCCCGTACTCTCTTTCAAACTCGTCCAATAACTCTGTCTCTATCGTGTCACCCCAGCAAAAAAAATCAATGGTCCTCTTAGGTTTGCTAAGCCAAGAAGGGGAATAGTTCCCTAAAAAAATCCCCGTGTAAATAAGAACTAACCAGAGAATGGAATAAAAAATTCTTCCCATTAAAACACCTCCGTCCCTTTTTTTGAGGAAAAGAAAAGCAGCGCTAAAGGTATTGTTAAGAAAAGAAGAATTGTAGAAAGAGCATTTACAACGGGTGAGATACCAAATCTAATGGAGGAGATAAGATACAGCGAGAGGGTTTCTACAGAAGTTCCAGCGCAAAAGTAGGAAAATAAAAAATCATCAAATGAGATGACAAAAATTAAAAGTCCACTAGCCAAAAGTGCCGGCTTTAGCAATGGAAGAGTAATTTTAAAAAAAGTTCTTGTAGGCCCTGCCCCTAAAATGAGGGATGCCTCCACAAGGCTAATAGGGAGCTCTTTATAGCGCACGTACAAAATTGGAATAGCAAAACCTAAACCTAAAACGGTGTGAGCGATCAAAAGGGTTTGAAAGCCTAGTGGGACCTGGAAAACCCCAAAATAACTCACAAGGCCAATAGCTAGCACTAACTCGGGAATGATTAGGTTGCTATAAAAAAGTGGAACCAGATTTTCCCCTTTTTGCCTGCGACTGATGTAGTAGATAAAGCAAATCCCCATAAAAAGGCTTAAAAGTGTGGAAAGAATCGAAACACTTAAAGAGGTGCTAAAAGAGGACCAAAGTTCTTTTGATTCCAAAAGCTCATGGTACCAGTGGAGTGTAAATCCATCCCAGGGGGAGGGGAAACTCTTTGAATTAAACGAGAAAAGGACAAGCACAATAATGGGGACGTACAGGAATAAATAGATGGCTAACACAAATAAAGCGATCATTTTTGACCCCCGGTCAACCATTTTGTAAGCGCAAAAGTCCCTTTATAAAGAAGAAAGGAGGCGAAAAGGAGAATTGTCCCTGAAAGCACCGTGAACGCAATCCCAATCGGCGCGGTCTTTTCCCCTAAAATAAATTGTGATACTACCGATCCGACAAACATAAATTTGTCACCCCCCATGAGCTCAGGGATCACAAACTCCCCAAAAGCTGGAATGAAAACTAGAAAAAATCCGGTGCGGATAGCGGGCATCAGAACTGGGAGAACTACACGTCGAAACGTCTGTATTTTGGTCGCCCCAAGATCCATGGAGGCCTCAATCAAGGTAGGATCAAATTTTTCAAGCGATGAATAAATGGGCAGGGTCATGAAGGGAAGGTAGTAGTAGACCATCATCAAATGTACGGCAAAGCTTGTGTTGAGAAAATGGATCGGCTCCTGGATAAGCCCAAGCCACAATAAAAGCTGGTTCAGAAACCCCCCTTTTTCCAAGACAAAAAACCATGCATAGATGTGTAATAAAAAATTTGTCCAAAAAGGGATGATCACTAAAAACAAAAGAAATGTTTTAAATCGACCCCCTTTTAAGGCTATTGTATACGCAAGCGGGAATCCCAAAAGTAGGGTAATGCAGGCTGTTGTAAATCCAAGCTCAAGAGATTTAAAGATAACCTTAAAATAATCTAGCTTTAGAATTTGGGCAAAATGGGAGAGTGTAAATCCCTCAAAAGAGCCATCAATATGAAAACGAGAAAAACTCGAGATAAGCATTAAAACAAGCGGCGCATAAAAAAATAAAGACTGCCAAACCAAGGCACCTGAGCCGATTCCAAAAGGGGCATCTTTTTTAAGAGCTGTCTTTAATTTTTTAAAACCTGTTTGCCTTTTTTCTCCATATGAAAGCGCGATTGTTTCCATTTTAACGCTCCATCAAAACAACATTCTCTTTTTGCCAAGAGATATAGACCTCGTCGTCGTAGTTGATCTCATCACGAATAAAATGGTGCTCATTTTGCTCAAAAACGATAATCTTGCGACCAGTCTCTAAGCGCACGTAGTATTTTGTGGACATACCCTCGTAAACAATAGAGGTCACAATCCCCTTAAAATTGTTGGAAAAATTTGCTAAGGGTTTTTTTGAAATGTCAATTTTTTCGGGTCTGATCGAGGCTACGGCAGTATTTCCTTTTTGGATCCATCCAGCCTTTTCAGCGACTGAGATATTGATTAGTTCCGAGCTTGCGCTTTTTAAAACAACCTCTTTGTCGTACACCTCCTCTAAGGTTCCTTCAAAAAGATTTGTCGAGCCCACGAAGTTTGCAACGAAGGCGTTTTGGGGAAATTCATAGACTTCTTTCGGGGTACCGATTTGTTCTATCGTTCCGCCAGCTCCCATAACAATAACCAAATCAGCTACGGTTAGCGCTTCCAACTGATCATGGGTTACGTATAAAAAAGTCATTTGTAATAAATCTTGAAGATCGATCAATTCAATCAGCATCCTTTCGCTTAATTTGAAATCGAGAGCTGCCAAGGGCTCGTCAAGTAAAAGGACGTGAGGTTCTGCGATAATAGCACGAGCAATAGCGACTCTTTGCTGTTGACCACCTGAGAGCTCTTCGGGGTAGCGATTTAAAAGAGATTCTATATCAAAAGATTTAAGTAATTTTTTTACTCTCTGCTCAATTTCAACTTTTGGGCGGCGCTGGATTTTGAGGCTGTAGGCAATATTTTCTTCAACCGTGAGGTGGGGAAATAGGGCATAGTCTTGAAATACATAATTCATTGATCGCTGATGTACGGGAAGGTGAGAGATATCGTTCTCGCCCAAAAAAATCCTGCCGCTGTCGATTTGTTCGAAACCGGCGATTGCCCTCAATAGGGTAGTTTTTCCACATCCGCTTGGTCCCAAAAGGGCCACGAACTTGGAGGAGGGGAGCTTTAGGGAGACCTCATTTAAAATTTTACTTCCACGTTTGGTCATACAAACGCGATCAAGGGTAATGCTTCTCAATGCCTTTATGCCTCCGTCTTGAAATGTTTTAGCGTATGATTGTACCCCAGTTTTTTGAATTTCGTCGATTTTTTTTTCACCCTTGGATATTATTACTTATTTAAAGAAAAAGTTTGGTTTTCTACATGGAATGTGACGTTCTTATTATCGGTTCAGGGCCAGCCGCCTGGACCGCCGCGATCTATACTTCAAGGGCCCGGCTATCGACTGTCGTGGCGACAGGCTCCATCAAGTTCATGAAGGGTGGACAACTGATGACTACAACAGACGTAGAGAATTTTCCAGGATTCCCTGAGGGGGTCTTAGGTCACGATTTGATGTTCAAAATGGAAGAGCAATCTAAAAGGTTTGGAACGACTGTAGTGCAAGAAGACATAGAAAAACTGGATCATGACTCAGTCGGGCATCTACGCTTTTTAGCGCACCATAGTAAAGGTAAAATTTTTGCCAAGGCGGTCATTTTGGCCACCGGCGCATCGGCAAACCGTTTACCGATTCCGGGTGCTCAAGACAACGAGCTTTGGAACAAAGGGGTATCCGCTTGTGCTGTTTGTGACGGCCCACTCCCTTTTTTTAGAAATCAAGACCTTGCAGTGATTGGTGGGGGGGACTCTGCCTGTGAAGAGGCCCATTTTTTGACGCACTATGCAAAAAAGGTTTATTTGATTCATCGAAGAGACACTTTAAGGGCGTCTAAAATCATGGCAGAGCGGGTGAAAAACGATCCAAAAATTGAAATCATCTATCACGCAGAGGTGATTGAAGCTCTTGGTAAAGACAGTCTTGAAGCGATCAAAATTCGTCAAAACGGAGTTGTATTTACAAAAGAGGTAAGAGGATTGTTTTTTGCAATTGGGCATACCCCTTTGACCGAATTAGTGGATCACATGAATATCCAAAAACACCCAAATGGGTACATCAAAACGGAGCCGGATAGTACAAAAACTTCTATAGAGGGGCTTTTTGCTGCGGGTGATGTGCAGGATTTTCGCTACAGGCAGGCGGTAACGGCCGCTGGAACAGGTTGTATGGCTGCTCTTGAAGCCGAAAAATTCTTGAGCGAAACTAAGGTCGGAAGCGCTTGCTAATCATTTTAAATAGGGGCCTTATTCGGTGCATGATTAGAAGTGTTGTGGCTAAATTTTTTCACTCACAAAACAAGTTGAGCAATAGGCTCTTGTTATTGATTTTTTTGCTTTTCCCTGCATCTTTAAAAAGTGCTCTAAGTAGTCTTGAGCCTAGCATGCCCTACTTATTCCACTTGGATGCGGCTTATAGTTATGCCCATATCCCATCGGTTCAAGGGGCAATCAATCCATCAAATTACAAGACAAATGAAAATAAACTAATTTTAGGTGGATGGATGTCCACCATGAGCCAGTTAGAACTGGGTGTTTTGTTTGAATTTAACCAGACAGTTCTTTTGCCTTTCAATTTAGAAAGTGGTGGTTTTTACATCAAAAAAAACTTTTTAGATGATTTTAATGGGGATTCATTTGGACTCGATGGAGGGGTGCTTTTGCAGTTTGTCCCCCTAAATAGGCTGATCGACCCTGTAACTCCATATAACGCATTAGCGAATTTTTCACTTTTTGGTGAGATCTACAAGAATTTTTTGTTTTATCAGGACAAAGGATCTATTGCCCCTTTTTTAGGGTTAGATTTGGGGATAGCTAATCGAGGGTATCCCTGGTTGGATCCTGTTGTGGGCGGAAGATTATCGTATGATAAGTTTTTAGCTGAGTTAGCGTTTTTAGGAAATTTTGGATTTGGTCCTAGTAAAGTGATTAATCTAGCGAATTTTGCGGGTTATGCATTTACAGCCTACCGAACCATCGATATTGAAGTTTCAATCGGTTCCCAAATCCTTGACGAGGGATTTTTCCAAGTATCGTACTCTAAGAGGTTAGTTTCGCAAGCCAGTCCAAAAGGGCGTCAAAGCCTGTTGATCCAGCTGGACCTGCCGATTCCTCTATTTTAGGAAATGGGGGGTGATGAATTTTGCTAAAGGCTTCAGCAGAAGCTTTCTCTTCATAGAACTCGTCTTTGCTCTCTTCGTCAGGTACCGGTCTTGATTGCGCTTGAAGAATATCGGCTGTGCTGTGGCCTAATTCTGCGCTGAAGATAGTGGAAAATTCATCCAAAACCCTCTCAATATCCAATCTCATTGAAGGGTCAATACATAAAATTCTCTTTATGAGTGGCTCTAACCGTGAAGGAATGTGGCGTTCAATGACCTCGTTAGTGTAATTTTCAAATTCTTTTTTACGCTTTGGGTCTTCCAAACACCTAAGCAGGGTAAAATAAAAATCCTCTTTATCATCCAAACTTGAAGAAGGAAAGTATTTTCTTAGTATTGCGGTCATGAAATGAACACGATCAGAGTAAAGATAGAACAGAATGCAACCAAGAGCCCAAATATCGTTGGTTCTTGAATCTACCTTACTTTCTTTTCTGATAGTTCGCAATGCCGATTCGGGTGACAAATGGCTGATTTGTCCAAGTGCTAAAGGTTTTGTAAAAACGGGATGTATTGTTTCCAAATCAGCAAGCCTACACGATAAAAGACCGGAATCTTTGGCTTTTTTGACCAATACGTTTTCACTTCTAAGGTCCCCGTGCGCAAGTTCCATCTTGTGGAGAATTCGAATTTTTACTAAAAGATCTAAAACAAGTTGTGACAACTTTACAAGATCCTTACTCAACTCTTGTTGAAAAGTCAAATCCATCTCGGGGTAAAACTTTTGAAAGTAACAGGCCTGATTCTGAAACTTTTGCGTGGGGTAAAACTTAGAGATAATTTTAGTTTTATTAAAAAGATCGGCGTTTCTTTGAATCTGAGTAAACATGTCTTTGACTGCTTTACTTGGTCTTTTTTCTGCAGCGCTGACAACAAGACGGTATTTTAGGGTTTTTTGAGGTTCAAAGATCCTAGGAATTTCAACCCACAAGGAAAAAGTTTTTTCTTTATGGATCATAAATATTCCAAGCTCTACACACAGAGATCCCAGATTTTTTGCAGGTTGACCATTCAATTGATAATAAACGCGCATCTCATCATTTAGGTAAAACTCCTCTTTATTTGCATCTATATGGTTGTAACCTGGCTGAAAACGGACAATTGCCTCTGCGACTTTTTGAATATGTTTGCTATTTTGTAAAAGAGGTGTAAAAAATATCTTTTGAAGATCTGTTTTTATTTGTGCTGCGATTAAATCAGGAGTCATGGTTTTTTGGCCTCCATTAAATGTTTTAAGCACGCGCCAGCCGTGAGTCGATTCACGGGAAGCACCCTTAAAAGTTCAAAAATAATATTTCTAAGTCCAGGAATTGGTGGGACATAATTTTTAATCAGATTTTTATGGAGCTGTTCGCATTCAAGGAGCTTGGTAGAGTCCATAGATGAAAATGCAAGTTGTATTTTTTGGTGGTACAGATCCACTAGCGTTTTAAAATCTTGCTTGGTTTTTCGTGGTAGGTGGGGCTCTATGCAGTAAGGGAGATAGTTACCAGAGGAGAGGAAAAATAGGGTAAGCCCAAGTGAAAAAAGATCCGCTTGGAATGGATTTACCCACCGCTCAAGTCTTCTCTCTTCTTCGGTCCGATAAACAAATTCGGGTGGAAAAAAACAATAGGTGCCTGTAGGGTTCAATCCTACCTTAATTTTAGTTGAGCTGAATCTGTCTGATAACCCAAAATCGGTAATAAACACCTCTAATTCTGTTGACAAATCACGTAGCTTATTTTCGTTAATAAGAATGTTCAAAGGTTTTAGGTCTAAGTGTGCGATATGAAGCTGATGGAGCATTTCGACTTTTGTAAGAAGTTGTTTTGAAATCGATAGCAGTTGATCGTGTGTAAGTCTGAGATTTTTCTTTATGGAGTTAAAAACGAGATCTTCAAGATCAGATTGATTAGCAAATTTTTGTAAAATGTGCCCTTTTTCTAGCTCTTTAATTTTGAGTGTAATGAGATGGTCTGAGCAGGATTTTTCTATCTCAAAGCGGATGGGGAGGAGCGGGCGATCTTTTATAGGGGCCTTAAGTAAGTAGAGTTTGTATCCAATACCTGGTTTTCGAGTGGTTTTGAGGCATAGAAAGGTTCTGCTCTCGGCTCCTTGCGAGTAGGGCTCCCGAATCATTTGGATTCGGCTGATTTTGGCTCCTTTGATCGGTGAAAGAGGTGTATTCAACCATAATTCTTCAACGCATGGCGTTTTATCTAAAAAGGGGTGCTTTTGAGAGAAAATTTCTAAAAGTCGTTGAGTTGCATTAGCCTCAAAGGGGGGGGGCAGATCCTGGGATTGTCCCCTGTAGTCAGCAGAAAGTGAATGCGTTTGTATTGAAGACATAAATGCCCGTTCAAATCCTTTAGTATAGCTAATATTTTAACATAATTGATCGATTTAATAAATTTATTTTTAATATCTCGTATCTCGATAAGGATTAGAGAATTATGAAATCAAACAAGGTTTTTTAGAGAATTATAGCGGTTGCCGTAGCAAAAAGCCGGCAGTGAGAAATGGATAGAAATATTTTAAGATGTTGATAGTCAGCAAGATGAATTTTTGCCTCTGGTGCTCCTGAGGGCGCATTTAAAATTTCAATATCTAAAAACCCAATGCCGTTGAAACCAATTCCCAGGGCTTTAGCGATAGCCTCTTTTGCGGCAAACCTACCGGCTAAACGGGCTGCAGGTTCATTAAAACTTGTGCAATAAGCAATTTCTTTAGGGGTGAAATGTCGCTCTAAAAAACGATGGCCAAACTCTTTAAGAGACTGGTCTATTCTCGCAATTTCAATGATGTCAGTTCCAAGTCCTTTCAAGCGTCCTCATTCTCATAGTCTTTTAAATTATCGTAATCGAGTTCGCTGCCGTTTTTATCCAATGCGTTACAGAAAATGATTCTGCCGGAGGGGCTAGATTTTGAAGATAAAATTGTTGCCTGGATCGTTTGGCCAATCGCATCTTTTGCGTTATTGATCACCACCATCGTTCCGTCATCTAGGTAACCAACTCCTTGATGGGGCTCTTTTCCTAAACGCTGAATCTTGATACGGATCGATTCTTTGGATTGCATAATTGGTTTTAAAGCTGCGGCTATGGAGTTTAGATTGATGATTTCTAACCCTTCAGCGCCTACCAATTGGTATTGTTTTGACTCTGCAGTCAAAATATTTGCATCCAAAAAACGTGAAAGGCGAACCGTTTTTTGGGCACTCTGTTTGATTTCAGGAAAATCGGTCTCATTGTAGCGAAGGCCAAAATTAGAAAGTGTTTCAAGTCGCTTGATGGTCTCAATCGCTCGACGCCCTTTTGATTTTGAAATTTCATCTTGAAGTTCCATAAGAGCATACAGCTCCTTCACGACAAATCGAGGGATTATAATCGACTGGTCTAAGATTTTTGTTGTGCAAAGGTCATTGAAGCGTGGATCCAAAAGAATAGATCGATCAATTACAAGATCGCGCCGTTTATGGTTTGTTGGGCTAAATTTTACAAATGGGATACTTATGTAAAATTCATCTGCCCATCGAATTGTCATAATCGAGCCTAGATAGGTCCCAAATAAAAAGAGGCAAATAGAGAGAATCTCTACGGTAGATGCGTTCAATGTATAAGAAATTGCACTGATGTTTAGGATTGCTTTAAAAATCAAATTAAGCGCCTCTCCCATCATGTATCCGACAAATAGACCTAAAAGAAGAATATTGAAAGTGCGAAGGTTGAATTTTCTAAAGAAAGTATCAAATCCAAAGAGCATGAGACTAAATGAAAATCCTCCAGTCAAGCCATAAATAAGCTTTGGAAACAGTTCTAGGCTTTTAGACTGAATCGAGTAGAGGGTGATAAAGAATATACTGAGGATAGAAAAAAAAATTCTTGTGAAAGCCAAGGACATGTTCATAGTTCAAAGAATATATAGCATCGATTTGTTATTAGTGAAGAGTTTTTGTCGAAAAATAACCCGAATTCACGCTAAAATGAGAATTATGATCAGTGCTAAAATTCAAAAATTGATTCTTTTTGTTCTATGGACCTTTGCAGGATTTACCCTTTTTTCAAAGGGGGCTAAATCGCTAGGGCCTATTGATCAGAATTTTATCATATTATTCTCAGGTTATGTGTTGGGAGAAGTGAAAGCCCGTTTTGTTTTATGGAAGAGTGCTTCTCGCGACCCCCAACCTAAAGATTTTTTATTGGTAGCAGTCATGATGATATTAGGAATAGGTTTTTCTAATCTTACGATGCCGCCCGAAATTCGGTCTCTTTTGCAAATAGCTGTAGGATTTGCTCTCATCAGAGGAAGCACTTTTCGCATGCGTCGTTGGATTGAAGAAAGAAAAGCCATAAATTTAAAATGATACTCACTTTTTTTGCTGATCCTCCAAAATTTGCGTTTACAATACCACTGATTGACTATCCGATTGCATGGTATGGGGTTTTTTTTGCTGCCGGTTTTTTTCTTGCACTTCGTCTTTTTGTTTTTTTGTGTGATTATCGCCCTTTTTCTGATTTAACGGGTGAGGATATAGGGTCTTCTATCACTAATTATATGATGCTGGGTGTTATTCTAGGTGCCAGACTGTTTCATCTGTTTTTCTATGAGTCATGGCTGTGGGTTTATGAAGATCCTCTTCGCCTGTTTCGCTTCTGGGAGGGTGGATTGGCGAGTCACGGGGGAATCGTTTGCGCATTAGTGGCATGCGCCGTTTTTTCTAAAAAAAAGAATCTACCTTTTTTAGCTCTTAGCGATCGTATTTTCCCGTGTGGCATGGTGTTAGGGTCTCTCATTCGGCTGGGAAACTTTATGAACCAAGAGATTTTAGGGGTGCAAACTGACCTGCCCTGGGGTGTCATTTTTAGCAGTCCTAGCTCTATGGTCTCTTTTGGCATTTACCCAAGGCATCCGGTTCAAATATACGAATCTTTTTTTTACATCTTTTTGGCGCTTGTGGGTATTTACATGCTCAGGAGGTGCGCGCCCCGTGGGAGGGTGAGTAGTGTTCTGGGATTTCTTCTATTTTTCGGACGTTTTTTGGTGGAGTTTTTGAAGGAAGAGCAAAGTTTGTACACCCAACAGATGTCCATCAATATGGGGCAGGCACTCTCAATACCTTTGATGGCGATAGCTTTGGTCGCGCTAGCTTACACCTATCGTCAACCTTTAAAAATCCAAAAATAAAAAAAATTTTTTAATCATAAGCGTCTCATTTAATGTTGGTATTATATTAATTTTAATGGGATAATATCTCTGTTTAAAGGGGGTTGGCTGCTGTTTCGCCCCGTTTTAGAAGATCTAAAGCTTTACAATTCCATTACAGCGGTTAAGGGAAGAGAACAAAATAATAAAAAATTTTTTTTCTTGGTGGATGTAAACACTAAATATAAAAGATGCTCAAATGCAAAATGAAGATAATTTATAGGGGGAAAACTCATGAATTACGTAGGTTTGATCACTAGCCAGGAAGGTGGAAGGGATCTTATACAAATTTGCGATCATGTAAAGGAGCTTTCAGCTAAAGGTTGTGGTTTTAGGGCAAGGCTCTTTGCGTTGAGTGTGGTTGTTATAGAGCCGTCTAGAGTTTTAGTTCATTCTATTGGCGATATTTTTAAATTTGTAGCAACAAAAACACAAGATTTATATCTCCGTTTAAAACTAAATCAATCTTTTTTTGAACGCGCTGTCATCCTTACCGATTTTGTAATCAAGTCTCCCATTGTTGTAGTTGCTGTTTTCTGCGCTCTTTATAGAGTTGTGTCCGTTTTAATCTACCATTTGGGACAGACAATATTTTGCCCATCAGAAATGAGAACATTTGAAGATGAATATCAAATCTATGCTGAGCGAGACAAAAAAAACAAACCAAAAGAAATAAAGCCAACTGTATTAGAAAAGATGCTTCAAAAAGACCCTGAAAGGACTTTAAAAACTCTCAAGCTACTTAGTATTTTTGGGATAAATTTTAAATAGCAGGCAAAAGCGGAAGGGTTTTGGTAGTAACCTCTTCCATTTTTTTGATCAATTCCCGCCCTTTTAGTTCGGGATTAGCTTTTCTCAAAAGTTCATAATGCCATTGGTAAAATCTTTCGAGGGCGGGTTTTTGCCCCTTTTTGGTTGGGTTATACCAAAGGGCTTTGTGATAAAAAACGACCTCTTTTTCATAAAACTTTTCGTATGCGGTTAAAAGGGGATGGTCCTTAAAAAATTTTTTTAAAATCAACTCGACCTCTGTTACGTTCAAAGTCAAAGCATCCTCTTTAAATATTGATTTTCGTATGATTTTTACAAGAGGGTGATCGACCGGGATTTTGAATTGATCTAATACCAGTTCATTTTGTGAGGAAAAGTGGGCGATTTTGTCCATCAAAGTCTCTTCATCAAAGAAGCTTGCATCCTTAGATATTGGGACATTAAGGTTTTTATAACGAACTAATCGGTCATAGGTTGTGTGGACGCTACCTCGAAAATCTTTTTCCCCCACTTCGAGTGCTACACGGGATAGGTACTGGGCAATAAGCTGTTTTTGTGAATCATTAAGTTGGTTCATTAAAGAATGATAGGAATAGAAATGATCAAAAATAAATACTTCCAAAAAGTCCTTTTCGTGTGCAGGTATGGCTACAATTTCATCTACAAAAGAGAACATTTGCTGCACTTCTTTCAATATTTCTTTGAGTGTGGTTAAAGGGCGTGTTGATTTGATCTTTCGGATTTCGTGGTTGATGAAAGCGTAAACCTCATGACCTAGCCCCCTTAATGAGGGTGAATAGAGATCTTTGGACAATGATGTAAGATAATCCTTAGCTGCGTTTACAAGCTCTTTTTTCTTCTCTTTTTGACAGCTCACCTGGTACAAAAAGACAATTCGATTCACTAATTCTATAGGGTGGATATTCGGGTGTAATTTGAGTTGCTTGAGTATGAATTGACCGAGAGCACCGACACTATTCTCACCCCACCGTTTTTCGAAATCGATGGCGTGTGAAAGATGCCTTGCATGAATGGCAGCTATTAAAACCGGTAAGTGCTCCATATTCGCAATCTCTTGCAACGTTTTTAGTTGCTTAAGTATTTGCCCTTTCAACTCATCAAAGGAGACTACACTGTAGCTGCAAAGGGCGTCAAGTTGTTGCTGCAGAATCAGATAATCGATTGGATCCAATTTCTCAAAAGGGGTTTTTGCCCCTTTGATCGCACAGGCGTGTTGCTCCAAAGAAAAAATTGCTTTTGCGACCCTTTCTTCTACCGACTCATGGTCATGACTAGGTCTAAAAAAAGCGCAGAGGGTTTTGGCCTCCAGAAGGGCATGCTCATACGCCTCCTCTGTAGACTGTAATTTTTTTGTCTCTATGCAGTTTTGGATCATTAATGGGACGTTGATTTGCCCATTTTGAGTGACTGCACCTTTTTGACTGTATAAGAGTTTTACATGCTTTACAGCGCGCTCGATACTTTTTTTAATGTAATCTTCGGTTTGCTGCACGCAAGAGAAGCGTTCAATGAGGTCGGGTAGCATCTTTTTGATGACCATCGATTCTATTTTATGATTCCAGCGCTTGACCTCATTTTTCTGCACAGCCTCTAGTAGCTGTTTAGTAATCAACGAATCAATCCCTTGCTTTATTCCGGATTCACTTTGTTGTGGTAAATCTAAAAGATTCAACGCGTGCATAAAAACTTTTTTAATCTATTTTTTCTTTTAAGTCTATCATCTGTTTTCTCAGTATCGCTCTAGCGTCAATCTTAAATTGAAATGGATAAAACCAAAGCATTTCAAAGCTGAATCTCACGAATTTGCCCTGCCATTCTGATGGCGCCGATGTTTTTGTTTTTTAATGCAAAGATTCCGATTTTAGTGTTACAATCAGGTGAAAAAAATTTATAGGACAAGTCAGATGAATTTTGTATTTGTAGCAGGCCGTTTAGGCTCTGACCCGGAGACCCGTTTCACCCCATCCGGTCAAAAGGTGATCAATTTCCGTTTTGCCTGCAGCTCAAAAAAAGGGGGAAAAGAGGACACCATTTGGTGGCGCGTTACAGTATGGGGTGATCAATTTGATAAGATGCTTCCTTATCTTAAAAAGGGTACTGCATTGATGATCCAAGGTGAGCTACATAAACCCCAAATTTACAACGACCGTGAGGGGAAGCCACAAACATCTTTAGAGCTTACGGCAACCAGCCTTTCTTTCAGCCCATTCGGTAAATCAGATGGCGGATCTAGCGCTAATGCAACTAGTAAGAATGCAAATACCGGGCACGATTCAAATGCGTTTGATTTTGAGCCTGTGATGCAAGGAAGTCAGCATCCTGCATTCCAAGACGACGAGATCCCATTCTAATTTTTTCAAGGTTAGTGTATGACAAGCCCTGCGCATCTACATGTAGAGTTTTTAGTTAAAAAAGATCACCATCCTGTGAGGGTCCACTACTCCATAAAAGAAAGTGTAGAAATCTATCTGCACGAAAACGTTGTGGAAGTGGGCATGAAAGCTCAAATGGGCAAAGATGCCTTTAAAGATGCGCACAAAAAACTAGGAGCCTTTTTAAGGGAGAAAAAGATCGAGGAGATCTTTTTGCCCACAATAGCCGGAAAACTGGAAGAGCAACTTTACGCCATCTACGATGGCAACTACCGATATGACCGTTACTTGTCTAAAAAAGCTGTTTTTTTGAGGAAAGTCTATCTGGAGGAACTTCCAGCTAACTTGGACCAGGTTCGGGCTATCATCGACGCGCAGTTCATGATGCGCGAGCTTTTAAGCACACCTTACAAGGATCGAAACGTTGCCCATTTTGTGGAATACGCCAAAAAACTCCTCAATCGGTTGAACCATATCCAAGTCCATGTGCAAGACCACAAATGGCTGGAAAAAGAGGGGATGAATCTCCACTACGCAGTTGGCAAAGGTTCGGAGGCAACAGATCCTCCGAAATGGATACTCATCGAGTATAAAGGGGGAAAGCCAAACGAACCTTTTATTGGTCTCGTTGGCAAGGGGATGGTCTTCGATACAGGGGGATACAGTCTTAAGCCGAGCGACTCGATGATTGAGATGCACGGAGATTGTGCAGGGGCCGTTTTATATCTACACTTGGCCTACCTCTTATCGACTTTGAATGTACACAAAAATGTCCTGATTGCTTTACCGATTGCTGACAACTCAATCAGTAGCAATGCCCTTCGATTGAGCGATATTGTTGTGGGGCGCTCTAAAAAGAGCGTCGAAATCACCAATACCGATGCTGAAGGTCGCCTGATCTTGGCCGATTCGGTGGCTTATCTGTCGCAGAGTTACCCCTTAAGCTGTTTAATCACTTCAGCAACTCTTACAGGTGCAGTGATTATCGCCTTGGGTAAAAAAATGGCCGGTTTATTTTCAGAAAACCCAAGGTTACGGCTTGCCCTCTTGGAATCATCGGAGAGAGCAGACGAGCCTTTGTGGACGCTCCCTTTTGACAAAGATTCATTTATGGATCTTTTAAAATCGGAAGTTGCCGATATGAAAAACGCGGGAAAAAGAGAGGCTTCGGCGACTCAAGGGGCGGTGTTCATTTACCAACACCACACCTCGGATGTCCCTTTTGCCCATCTTGATATCGCAGGGACTACAATGGACAAATCCCAAGGTACAGCATACGGGCTTCGTCTATTTTTAGACTTTGTGAGCACGTGGAAAAATTCGTAGATCGCCTATTTGAGATTTGTGGGCAATCACTCACAAAAACCAAGATTCGGCAGCTTATAGATCAAGGATATTGTACTCTCAACGGGACAATTCACAGAATTGCAACTACCCCTTGTAAAAGGGGGGATCGAGTTGAAATTTTGAAAAAAGAGCCTCAATTACAAATCCCAAAATTAAGCTCTATGCCGATTGTATACGAGGA
>RGYU01000027.1 GCA_010031885.1 Chlamydiota bacterium
CCGAGCTTTAAAGCTCGGTTTTTAATCAGAAGATCTCTTCGATTCAGGCTTAGAATGCTACCTGAGCACCGATTGTGAAACCTTGAACTGTCATGTTGTAGCAAGCTCTGTTCAACCAAGCAGCTGTACATTGTCTGCCGTAGCCGATCCAGGATTGTGTATCCCAAAGAGCATGAATTTCAACATTGTAGTCATTGTCTCTCTCTCCACCAAAGCTCATGTTCCAGCTTAGACCGATAGATAGGTCAACAATTGGTACAATTCTGTTCATAGATGCACGAGTATAGCCAAATGTTGTTCCTGATGAACCTGGGTTGTAAGGAGAGGTGTATGATAGGCAATCAACATAAGTACGTCCATAAACACCCGAAACAGCTGTCAAACCGATGATTTTCAAACCACCGAAGTACTCGCTATTTGGATAGAACTGCCAACCAAGGTTGAAACCAGCTCTCACACCAGCACCACTTGTATTTTGGTAAATATTTAGGGTGTTGGTTGTTGCTAAGGGACTCTGAGCCAAAATACCAGACCAGGATGGAATCCAAGTATGTGTATTCCAAACCCCTCTGATACCCCAGAATGGTCTGATGCTAAACGCGTCTTTTGCTAGAGATGTCAAACGACCCATTTCCAAGTCTAACACGTTGTATGAAGTTCTAAAACTAGAACTCCAAGCAGATGCGTTGTCCGCTGTATTGACTGCAAAATCATTTGGATCAACCCAGAAGAATGGATAGGTGTTTGCTCCACCTGTTCCTGTGTTTGTTCCAGTTGTTCTTTGCAACCAGATGTATTGAAGGAAAAGATCTACATCATCGCACTCAGAAATCACTACTTGTCCGTGGACTTTAAAACCACTCAACAACTTGAATTTAGGATATGAAGTAGTTCCTCTTACGACAGAAGCTGTACCTACACCATCAGTCCAGTAGTTATTTCCAACTGTCTCAAGACCTTCTTGAGTAACTTGCCAAAGGATGTAATCAGCACCAAGAGAAATACCTGTTGCATCTTCTCCGAGCGTTGGTCCTGCGTACATTAGACCGGATGCCATCATTGATTGATCACCTTTGCTCATCTGAGAGGATGAGGAAGATGAATTGCTGCTTGAAGCAGGGGCTGCCGCGAGGTTGGCACTTAAGCATGCGACCCCAAGAACAGTCCACAACTTTCGAAAGTTGAGTTCCATTATAAGTTCTCCCTTTAAATATGTTTGAAGCCTTAATAATAATGCGTAAGGTTAGCTTAGTATGCCTGAGAAAATACTGTCAACAGGATTACCAAAAAAAAATTGTTCGTAAATATAGTTAGAGATCGTTTTCTCGATTTTTGATCGCTTTAATCTTGTGTTATTTTATGAAAAAAAGGTTTTCAAGAATGAGAAAACCTATTTTTAGGTGATTGGTATAAAAAACTAGTTAGTATTTTTTGAAGGCTATTTTTTCGTAAAAAAATTGGAAATTTGCTCTAGCATTTGTTCGCATAATCCTTTCATATCGCCCAAAATTGCGTACCATCCGACAAACAAAAGCATCAAACCCAAAAAGGACTTGAGTGGCATCCCTAAAAATGCAATTTGCACCTGTGGGGCTAACCGATTGGCGATGCCTAAAAACATTTCTGCCATCAAAATGGCAATAATAGCTGGTGCAGCAAGCTTTAATGAAAGGGTGAAAATCAACTGAATTATGTGGAAAATTGCAATCCATATGTTGGACTTTAAATTTGCAAGCTCAGGCGACAGATTCCCCATCAAAGGAATCGCCTCAAATGAAGAGGCGATTGCATCAAAAAAGTGTTCTGGACCTTGTATCATAAAGAAAAGGGCAATCAGCACGTAATTGAACATAATCCCAATCGGAGAAGCCTGATTTTGCAATGTTGGATCTTGAGCCATGAGCTGAGAGGAACCTCTAGCAAAATCGATTGTGATGCCCGCTGACTGTGCTACGAAAAAGGGGATAGAGGCAAAAAATGAGATTACAAATCCTATAAAGATTTCCTTCAAAGCATAGAATACGGTAAAAAAATTAACCGCTTCATCAGGAGATGTATTCAGTCCTGCGTAGGGAAGAAACAGAACTCCTAAAATAGCTAGCATCCCCGATCTTGTGGATGCTGGGATGATTTTTCCACCCAAAAAAGGGGTGAGGGCAATAATTGGCCCAAGTCTGCAAAGAACGAGCAGGTAAATATTGATTATTTGTAACCAGCTGAAGGGATCTAACCATTCCATTTAGGGAAATTCTGTAAAATGGTGAAAGTAAACTGGCTAATTTGGGCGCTTAGCATCCCACCCATAAACATGAGTGTAAACATGACTGCAATCAATTTTACGGTAAAAGAAAGTGTCTGCTCTTGGATCTGGGTAGCGGCCTGAAATATTGCAACAATCAGACCTAGAATCATGCTGATAAAAATGGGGGGGCCTGAAAGGACCAGGATCAGAAGCAATGCTTGATAACTAAGTTGGTAGATTTCGGACTGGAACATATGCTCGAGCTCCTATTTATAAGTTTGGACAATACCCTGAATAATCAAAGTCCAGCCATCGACCATTACAAGCAAAAGTAATTTCAATGGCAGAGCAATAGTGAGGGGGGAAAGCATCATCATACCCATGGCAAGGAGTATATTTGATGTAACAAGATCAATTACAAAGAAAGGTAGATAGATTAAAACCCCAATTTCAAAAGCCCCTTTGAGTTGGGACGTAATATAAGCGGGTATCAAAACGATAAAATCTTGATTGGTCAGATTTTTTTTATATTCTTGCGGAAACTTGGAATAGGCCAATTTATAAAAATAGACAATATGGTTTCGGGTTGTGTTTTTTTGTAAAAATTTTCTTAGAGGCTCTTTGCTTACATCTACGACATTTTTGATAAAAAGGGCCGATTCACTTGAAAAAAGCTCTGTTTTAGGCTGGTTTTGGATATAGGTGCTTGCCTCCTGGTACATCTGCAATCCAGTCGGAAACATGACATAGATCGACATTAAGATGGCCATTCCGTTGATTACTTGGTTAGGTGGAGCCTGTTGAACACCAATCGCCTGCCGCAATAAAGACAAAACAACCACCATCTTTGTAAAGGAGGTCAACAGCATGATTGCAAAAGGGAGTAGTGCAATCCCTGCGATGACCGCCATTCTTGTTACAACGGAGGCGCTGGTGAGTGAATCAGCGGATGCATCAGTGGCTAGCAGAGGGAGTAGAAGAAGGAGGTTAGAAATGATCATGAAGGATTTCCAATACGTTCAAAAGCAGATTCGAGAGCTTTTAATTTTAAATCGATGGTTGAGTTGATAACACCTTTATCAGTTTCTATGAGGCAGGAACCGACTTCTAAATCCTCTTTGATGCTGATCATAAAAGATTCGGCAGCCTCAAAAAGGGCTTTGATGTGGGGCTTTTCTTTGTCGATAAATTCAAAATCTTCCTTTCTGACAAAAATACGCACAACTTTAGAGGTCAATACAGGTTTTATTGCATCCATTACAATATCCACAATAGTCTCTGGAGCTGTTTCGAGCTCTTTTGCAACTATTTTACGAGTAGCTTTTACCGCAATCGGCAGGACAGATCTTTGCATTTCTATGCGTAATTCCTTGAGTTTTTCCTCAAAAAGTTTCATGTGTTTGAAAAAAACGTGCTCCCCTTTTTCAAAGCCTTCATCAAATCCTTTTTTTTCCTCGTCTATGCGGTCCAGGGCTAGTTTGGCTCTGGCTTCTTTTAATTCTTCCTCAGCTTTTTGGATCAATTCATCAAGAGTTAACAGTTCCTGCCATTCATGGTGTCGGATGATTTTTTGACCCTCTTCAAGCCTAAAAGGACGTTTTTGTGAAATATTCAACATACTAAAATGCTTTGTTTAGGACCGTTTCTAATTGTTTCATTAAAGTTTCGGCAATTTCTTTTGCTGGTTTTATTTTTGGGGGATAGAACCTTGGGGGAAGAAAAGAAAAAAGGGTGTCATAGCCTTGCGAAAGGGCACCTCGCAACCTTGTCTTGCCTCTATCAAAAAGGGCTTTATCTAAACTTTCTTTAGAAAGATCCCAGGCGCCTATGTGCATTTTCGGAAGCTTTACTGGATTGGGTTCGTGCCGAACAACTTCCAGAAATTTCAATTCTTCTGCGCTTAAAGAGTTTTTTAGTCCGTGAAACAAACTTGTGAGGACAACGTTCCTAAGCTCAGCATATAAATCAAACAGGCCAAGGAAACGGCATATTTTGTGAAACTCCTCCTCTGAGAAAGAGACAAGCTTTGATAATGGGTGCTTAGTAAGAAAATAGGGGCTAGGAAGATGAGGATGCATTTTTATATAAAATTCAGCCTGGAGGGGTTCAAGATCCTTAAGCTCTTTAGGCAGGGGGGGCGAATGGTCCATGATAGGCATGGCTTGGATGTCTAGTCTACTAACACTATCTAAAAATTTTAAGGGATGTTCATCCCGACCCAGCAACCATTTTAGGGTCAAAAGCTCTTTATTGATTTTTTAGCTCTCCTCTTTCTTCTTAGAAATAGGAAGAAATACAAGAAATTCTTTAAATCCACCGTTTTCACGGATCAACGGATAGAGTTTGAATAATACCCATCCAAGGGCTGCCAAAGCAATGACCACAAGACTCAATAACAACCCGAAGATGAAGCGGAAGGTACCCAACGACCGCTTTGTCATTGTAATGGACCAGACCTGGACAAAATCTTGCGCGTACTTCGTTTGATCATTCATAGAGATGTCATTCAATCGGGAGCGGTCAGAAACAACTGTTACATCTGCAATATCAAGTCCATTTACACTACCTGAAACCAGTCGTTTGATTTTAGATTCCAAATGACTATTTGGATCATCGACAATTCCTTGATGTTTGACAAACACTGCTGCAGTGATTCTGTTGGAAGCTTCTGTGGTTTCAGCAGGCGGAAAAGAAATTTGAACAGAAACATCTATCACACCATCGATCATCATGATCGTATTTTGAATCTGTTGGGAAAGACCTGCCTGATATCGGATTGTTTCTTGCTTATCAGATACCATGAGACCGGATGGGGCAAATAGCTCTAGGAGGTTAGGACCAACTCTTTTTGGCAATCCGTTTTGGTTGAGTAATGTCATCGCTTCAATCGCTTTGTCACGTGGGGCAACAATATTATATCTTGCCATAGCACCAGCATCGGCTCCTGCAGCAACAGCCATCATCTCCTTCATGGCAGATATACCCTTGCTTTCAAGAAATACAACAATCAAATTTGCTTCTCTTTCATCAAGATTAGAAACAATTTCGGTTTTATCCTGGCAGCCTAAAAGAAGAAGAAAGATGAGGACGTTCAAAAATCTCAAAAATCGTGGTTTCATTCTTTTCTCCAAATGCTTTCTCTCGAATATGGCGATGGATAGTTTAACACCATCTCGATTTTTTCTCATTTGATCTCTTTTGATTTATTATGCAATAGCTGTTTGGCGTACAACCTTAAATCGATTTGTCGTATATTTTAGGACATGATTCGAAACGTTCTGTTTTTTTTAGTTTTTTTTTCTTTTTTCAGTTGTTCAAGTCCTAAAAAGGGGCCAAAGTTGAGACTGGGATATGATACAGGATATTTTTCATTGAACTCTCAAACTGCAAGGATGAAAGGTTTTGTGGATGAATTATCGTTCTTGATATCAAAAAAAACCGGTTTAGAATTGGAATTTGTCTATGCATCTAGCGACATTCTAATAGATCTTTTGGAAAGAAATGAGATCGATTCTATTTTTTGGGACATGAATAAAAATATCGTCAATCAAAGCCGGTACCTGTTTTCAGAGCCGGTTTTATACAATGGATACTATTTGGTGACCCAAAAAAATGATGAGAGAAATCTTAGTGGTTTATCAGCTAAGCGAGTATTGATTTTGAATAATGAAATGGCAACATTATTTATTGCAAAATACCCTAGCGTTGATTTTAATTTTTACGAGGACGATAAGGATGCCTTTGTAAAATTATCTCAATCGATGTGCTCTGCAGCTCTTGTTCCGGTGGAAAGTTTTAGGACATTTGAATCGGAATTTTATGTGCAAAAAAAGCCGATCAATGATCAGTTTTTTTATTTCATATCAGGGCATGAATCAAAAAATGGGGGAAAGGTTAAAGATTGCATCGACACTCTTTACAAGAGTGGGACAATTGAGGAGATGAAAAAAAGATGGAATCTTGATCCGGCATGAAATAATCGTCTACACCATCAATCTTTGATGTCTTTGAAGATGTTTGGGTCGATATTGCATTTGTCGTTTGCAATAAATATCGTACGCATATTCTCGAGAATTTTTTTGTCCATCGGGACAGGTTTGATTCCCCATATATTTTTACAATAATCCTGGATACTTCGATCAGATGAGAAATTTCCCACGCCAGCTATATTCATCAAAGCCAAATGAGACCATTTATCTTTATCTGTGTAGGTTGCTAAAGCCTCTTTTTGTACCTTATGGAATTGAGCTAGATCATACAAGGAGAAATAGGGGTCCTGGTTCTCTAGATAGTTTGCAATTCGGCCAAACGATTCACGCTCTTCAGGGTAGGATGCCAAAAGATCTGATCTCAATGTTTCAAGGAGCCATCGTATTTCGGCATGTTCGCTCACTAGTTGTTGCGGGTGGTAGCTATGGTTGTGAATTTTATCAAAAATCTCATCTTTTGATGCGCCAAATAGGAAAGGGAAATAAGCTTCTCCCACCTCCTCTTTGAGTTCTATTGTAGCCCCGTCTAGTGTTCCAACTAAAAGGGCTCCGTTAAGGCAGAATTTAAATAAGGAGGTTCCCGAGGCTTCAAAACCTGCCGTGGAGATCTGCATCGAAACATCGGCTGCTGGGATCAGTTTCTCTGCAAGGCTTACATTATAGTTTGCAACGAAAATACATTTTAGATGTTGGCTTACGTCTGGATCGTTGTTAATATGGCGAGAAATTGCACAGATCAAACGGATCAGATCTTTCATCAGAGTGTAAGAGGCGGCAGATTTTCCGGCAAAAATTGAAAGTTTTTTTACAGGGGGGATATAGGATTTTTCCTTGATCTCTTTATAAAGGAGCAGAAGGTGAAGGGCGTTCATCATCTGCCGTTTGTACTCATGGAGACGTTTGATTTGTAGATCAAAAAATACCCCTTTTTCCACCACCTTGTTTTGGTGAAATACATTCGCCCATAGGGCATCGTCTGAACCCTCCCTTTTTTTTCTTAAGAAGGCGAGATAATCGATGAGTTTAGCCTTTGATTCCTCTTTAATCTCTAAAAGGCGATTTTTGATCTGAGGATCATTAGCAAACTTCCTTAAATCTTTAAATTTTTGATAGTCTGTTACCCATCCTTTGCCGATCGTTTGATCCAATAGTTCGGCCAAAGAGGGATTGCATTTGAGCAACCAACGCCTAAAGGTAACCCCATTAGTGACATTTGTAAATTTTTCGGGATAGAGCTTGAAGAAGGGTTTGAAAATGGTCTCTTTGATCAATTGTGAGTGAAGCTGAGCAACTCCATTGATTTTTTTACAAACATGGCAGCAGAGGCGGGCCATATGGACACGATCGTCTTGAATAATAGAAATTTGCTTAATTAACTCTTCATTATAAGGGAATTTCTGACGCACTTGATCACAAATAAATTGATTGACGAGTTCAATTGTCTTCATTTGCCTTGGCAAAAGACGCCTAAACAGAGTTTCATCCCACTTTTCCAAAGCTTCTTGGAGGATTGTATGGTTCGTGTAGTTTAGGCAACTAGAGGTGATTTCCCAGGCGTAGGTGATGGTGGTATGGTAATCACGTACAAGCACGCGAATCAGCTCTACACAAGCCAGTGCCGGATGGGTGTCGTTTAACTGAATCGTAATCTTCTCTTTTAAAAGGGAAATGTCGTTATAGCTTGTAAAAAAGTCTCTGAAAATATCTTGGATTGCACCGCATACAAGGAGATACTCTTGCATCAATCGGTACTCCTTCCCTAGCTCGACCGCATCAGAGGGATACAGAACGGATGTAATGTGGGTAAATTTGGTAGCCGCAGCTAGGTCTCCTGCTGAGAAACAGATGATCTTGAAGTTTGAGGAGATCGCTTTTGTCGAAAAGAGCTTAAGAAGATTCACCGATCCAAATTCCCCGTATCCGACTGTAGGGATGCTAAAACACTGCGCATTCACCTCATCGTAGTTGATCAAAGAATAGCAAATCTCTCCGGAATTATTTCGGGTCTCCTTTGTCTCGCCGTTATATTGGACTTTTGCTGAACTTTTTGGGTCAAATTTTATCCAGGGATTTCTTCGATCAAGCCATGTTTCTGCTGTCTCAATTTGGGTACCGTAAATGATCTCCTGTTTGAAAATTCCGTACTCGTATAAAAGACCGTAACCGATAGCAGGCATTCCTAGCGTAGCTAATGAATCCATGAAACAAGATGCAAGGCGTCCAAGACCGCCATTACCAAGGGCTGGATCGATATAGGCCTCTTCGATCTCAGAAATGGAAAAATTTAAGACTTTAGAGATTGCTTTCAGTTCGTCAAAGGCAAGGATATTGATGATGTTCATCAAAGACCAAACACCGGGGAGATATTCAAGAGATAAGTAGTAAAGTTTTTTAGGTTTTTCTCGAAGGTAGGTCTTTTGGGTGGTTGCCTGGCGAATTAAAACTTCTTCCCGTGCCGCAACAGCGATGACTTCCGCTTTTTCCCGGATACTCAACTCTTCAAAAGGTTGTCCGAATTCTATAAGGGCAACTTGGCGTATATGTTGCACTTGACGGGCAATTTTCTCTTTTGTGAGATCCATTTTTCCCCTTTAAGCGATTCGGTATTTTTTCGACTACGTAAAAAAGGCTTTTAGAAGTTGATTTTCAACTAAAAAATCCATTTAGTAGCCAAATTGTTTTGCTACAAGATCTACGACAAAAAATATACACATGGAGAGGACTGCGCTTGACGGGACTGTGACTAGCCATGAAAGGCCGATGTCCTTAATCATTGAGAGGTTCAAGGCTGCAAGCCCCCTAGCAAAACCAACACCTAATACTGCTCCGACCAAGCAGTGGGTCGTAGAGATTGGCAATCCCAGCTTAGAGGCTACAAGAATGGTAGCTGCCGCACCAAATTCTGCACAAAAGCCCCTTGTCGGGGTGAGCTCTGTAATTTTTTTTCCGATGGTCTCGATCACACGCCAACCAAAGGTAGCAAGCCCCACGACAATGCCGACACCACCAAAGACCAAAAGCCAAAAAGGGATATTAGTCGCTTTAGTCAAATTTTGGGGGTCAAAAAGTATTTTGAAAACTGCCGCAATCGGACCTACTGCATTGGCAACATCATTTGCGCCGTGGCCAAAAGCGACACAGCAGGCTGACAGGATTTGAAGATAGCTAACAAGCTTTTCAACAACATTATAATCATGAGTGAGTGGGCTACGTATATTTGTTTTTTTTCTGACTTCTCTCGTGAGGGTTTTAGTTTTATCTACAAGTTTTTGGAACTCATCATTTTCATATTGTGATGCAAAAAGCTGGGCTAATTTCAGATTTTTAAGGGCTTCTTGTAGACTGTCGAGCTTTTGTTGATGAACAGAGATCTCTTCCTGCTCATCTGTGGATGAGGGGCGCCATAACTGAATAAAAACATAGGCCATTAAACCGATCACCAGTGAAATGGAAAAAGCCCATATGTACGAGTTATCGCCACTAAAACGGCCCATGAGAATAGTTGTAAAAAAGGTAAACGTGACGATGAAAACAAAAAAGGGAAATAGCCTTTTTGTCGCTAAAACAGGATATCTTGCGAAAAGGATGAACCTTTGGACTATCTTAAAAAAACAAAATGCCGTGATAGCACTGATCACGGGAGAGATCACCCAGCTAGAGGCGACAGATCCTATCACACCCCAGTTGACCGCATCCATTCCCCCTGCAACAACACCAAAACCAACTATAGCACCAACAATCGCATGCGTTGTGGAGATGGGCCACCCCTTTAGATTGGCACCCTGGAGGCAAATCGATGTTGCAAGAAGAGCAGAGATCATACCAATAATAATCGTATTAGGATCTGTGATAAAATCGGTTGAATCGATCAATCCGCTTTGGATCGTCTTTGAAACATGTCCTCCAAAAAAAGAGGCCCCTAAAAATTCAAAAAGGGCTGCAACAATGATCGCTTTTTTCATCGAAAGAGAACCTGAACCAACAGACGTGCCGATGGCGTTTGCTACATCATTGGCTCCGATGTTCCACAGCATGTAAAATCCAATGACAAGAACAAGGGCTACAAATGCAATTTCTGAATTCATCAATTTTTATCTAGAGTTAGAAGGATTTTGAACGATAGGCTTTCACAAACATGTGCAATTTGACCTAAGGCCTCGATAAATTTGTTCGTTTGATAGAATAAAGTAAAATCTTTTTCTTCAGAGCTTAAAGAGTAAAGTTCTTTCATTAGTTGCTGACGTAAAAGATCGGATTCATACTCTTTATGCGCCGTCTTTTCTACCATTGCGCGCACCCTTTCGAACTCGGGACCACCAAAACTCGCCTCCAAAATATCGGTTAACTCAAGAACTACTTTTTGTGCATCTTTGAATACTTCCAAACATTTTTGGTTGTAATCCATAAAGAGAGGTTTAAGCTTAAAAGAGATGTCTAGGTTCCTATAGGAGAGGATATTTCCCGCCTCGAGCGCTTTATTGGCAATCATATCTTGCAAAACAATCAGATCTAACACGTCTTCTTTACGGATGATCGGGAAAAAGGCTTTGGAAATACTGTTGCGAATTTCTAATTTAAGGAGGTCTGCATTGAATTCTATTTTTGATAGCTCCTGAACAATCGGTTGAGTCTCTTCAAATCTTCCCTCAAGGATCAAGTGGATCGCCTCTTGTAGTTTTTGTATGCTGGAAGAGACAATTTGCATGTGCGCCATGAGCAATTTGAAGGGATTGCTTCCAAATATTTTAGAGAATTTTAACATAAAAAAGGCTCTTAAGATCCTGCTTTAAAAAAAGCTTTTTTTTTCATTTAAAAAAGGGGTGAATAGACCCTTAGAAAAAGAAATTCACCTCATAAAAAAGCTTAAATCATTTTTGAAGAATAGAAGAGTTAGGAGATAATCGCAAGCCTTTCAGTTTCTAAAATAGACTTGTATTGTCCTGGTTGCAGAGACCCTAGTTGGAGGTTTCCGATGCGAACACGTTTGAGCTCAGTAATCTCAAGATTTGCTTTTTGAAAAAGGACACGGATTTCCCTTTTACGACCCTCTTTGAGAATGACTTTAGTAGTCCCTTTTCGAACTTTAACTACTGATTTTGGTTTGACGTAACTGCCCTCTACAAATCCCCCTTTGGATAGCTGTACAAGGTGTTCATGAGTAATTTCTTGGACTGTTTTGACCACATATTCTTTTTCCACACCCATTTTTGGGCTAGAAACATCCTGTGCAAATTGCCCATCATTTGTTAGAAGAATCAGCCCTTCGCTGTCTTTGTCGAGACGGCCTATGGTAAAAAGCCTCTCTTGTGTTTGCGGAAAAAGATCGGTTACAAGGCGCTCTTGCTTAAAACGCTTTTCAGAACAGACAAAACCGCGTGGCTTATTGAGCGCATAATAAACAAGATTTTTTTTGGGTTTTACCGGCTGACCCTCCACGGTTACCTTAGCTTTAGGTTCAACACGAAAAAATGGCTCTAGAACCGGCTGGCCATTGACATGGACTTGACCCGAAAAAATCAGCTCTTCCGCTTTACGACGGGATGTGGGAAGAAATCGGGCGATAAAGGTGTTAAGGCGCTCTGTCATTTTGGCTGTTGTCCATGAAAATTTCACCTCTATTTTAGTCTTTTAAGGGGAAAAGATGCAACAAATTCACCTTGAGTGTAAGCATAAAGGTTAGGATAATGAAAAAAAGGGTACTAACCGACTCTAGCTGAGGCGGTTTAAAAATATCCAAAAGACCGGATATTTAAAAATAAAGGTCAAGGGAGCTATACGATTGTCAAAACTTATTTTAATACGCCACGCAGAATCTTTGTGGAATAAAGAAAACCGCTTTACGGGGGATATTGACGTAGGGTTAAGCCTCACTGGTGTTTTCCAAGCATTGAGCGTAGCAGATCAGATCCCCAAATTTACTCGGGTCTACACCTCAAAGTTGTTTCGCTGTAAGATGACAGCAGCCCTGCTGCTTGCTATGTCAAAAAAAATGTTTAGCTTTTCTCCTCATCAAACAGAAGGGATAGATATTACAATTACTGAAGATTCCCGTATCAATGAAAGAGATTATGGGGAGCTCAAAGGGAAAAATAAACAGGAGACTATGGAAATCTATGGTAAAGAGCAATTTTTAAAATGGCGCCGTGGCTATAAAGATCGTCCACCGGGGGGAGAGTCTCTCTATGATGTTGAGATTAGGGTAAAAGATTTTTTGAATAATACGCTTCAGCCCAATCTTAAGGATGGGGAGGATGTTTTGATTGTTGCACACGGCAATTCTTTAAGGGCATTAGTCAAGATTTTGGACTCCATAAGTGATGAGGATGTGGTTCATCTGGAAATTCCTTTGATGGTACCAAGGATTTACGAGATGAAAAATGGGGCGTTTGTTAAACTTTAGGCGCCATGTTGAACCTTGATCGTTTTGAAGATCTCCATTTGAAGACCCCCTGGGCACCGAAGCAGCTCATAGAGCGAGCTCAAAAAGGGGTTTTGGATTTACAGAGTCTTTTGCAAAATAAAAAATTGAAAACAGAGTTTTTCTCCTCCGAAACAGAGGCTTTTACCCAGTTCTTATTTTCTATCGTGCAAGAAAAGGCCCTCGTCGAGGGGAGAAATCACATCCTTTTTGCGGATCATTTGAGGGGGCCTTTTAAAGCCATTTTAAAACAATTTGAGGCTTTTGGAATCGTCCTTCAAAACCTGCCCCTCAATGAGAACGGTCTATTGGATCCTCATTTAGTGAAAACATTTTTGTATCCCACAACGATGCTTGTTGTTTTAGAACCGATCGATCTTTCCACAGGGGTATGTCAGCCTGTTGAGGCAATAAAAGAGGCTATCGGGGAGGGGGTACATTTGCACCTCATTACAAAAGGGGAGTGTAGCTTTTCAAAAGGGTGGGATCTTTTGGCCGACTCTTTACAGATTGATCAAGCCCAATTTGTGGCAAGCGATTTTGGTTTAAAAGGATCATCCGACCCAGAACTTATTTCTGCCTTTTCCTCTACCCTCCATGAAAAACTCCAAAATTCAATGGAAAAAGGGATGCATTTATCTTATCTGCGACGTTTTTTTGAGAGAAATCTTGAGTCCATGGGGGCAAAAATATATTTCAAGGAGCAGAGAAGAGAACCAGGCACCTTAGTATTTGGTTTTTCTGATGTGCATGCAGAATTACTTGCTTACTACCTACACCTCAAAGGGGTTTTTGTATCGATCGGAGGCGGGGCCCGCCCCCTCTTGCAACAACATCTCACTCGGATGGGGCATGAAGATTACGAGGCGGCGATGGCAGTTCATGTTCGATTGAACGAACGCATACAAGAAGCTGACTTAGTAAATGTTCTTGATGTGATTCAGGAAACCCTGCAAATGTTTAAAGCTGGTTCAAAGAGGGGATAAATGGAATCGTTTTCGTGGAGTCTTTACACAAAAAAAATGCAAGACCTTTTGCGTCGCCCGCTTTCGATTGGGCAGTTTGCTAAAACACCCGAAAATATGCACATCTGCTCTTATGAGGGTGGATCTAAAGATGAGGGGAATTGGTACCGCTTACAGATAATGATTGACTTGACTGATGGAATCATCGCAGATGTCAAATACATCTTTTTTGGACCGACAATACTACTTGTTTCTTTGGAGGGAATTGCCCGTTACATTGTCCGAAAAAATATACGACAAGCTGCGAATGTTACAGTGGAAATCCTCGATAGGACTCTCAGAGACCAAGACGCTCGACCTGCCTTTAGAGATCGTCATGGGCCATATGTTTTATTTGCTGTCGAGGGGATCTCACAGGCATTGGAATCAGCACCCCAAATCGAGGTTGCCGATTATTCCACCCCACTGGAAGAGCCTTTGGCGTTTAAAGGTGAGCGGTCTGGGGAAAATTGGCCTCAGCTGTCACATGAAAGCCGTTTAAGCATTCTTGAACAGGCATTTGAAGAGCACATTCGCCCTTTTCTTGCCATCGATGAGGGTGGGGTTCAAATCTTGGGCATTGAAAACAATACCGAAATCAAAATCGCTTATTCAGGAAATTGCACGTCCTGTTTTTCGGCAATAGGAAGCACTTTAAATGGAATTCAAACTCTTTTGCAAGAAAGGGTTTATCCTGAGCTTAAAGTGGTTCCTGATCTAGAAAATCTAAAAATGATCCAAGAATCACACTAACAAAAATAGAAAATGGATCATTTAGCCCAATGACGTCGTAGTAATTGCCATTCGTCTTGGAAAGGGGCAAACCCTTTTTGTAAAAAAGTTGGGATCCAAGTATAAATGTTATTGTCGATTTCTTGAAAAAGCTCTTCCGTATCACAGCCAAGAGCGCTAAATCCTGCTGGAGCGATCGCTGTATTGAGCCCGTAGCTCAATATAAGCCAGTCATCTACCTGATGGCACAAAAAACCGGCACATTTCTTTCCTTCAAAAAAAAGATCGTTAGGCTCTTTAAAAAAAACATGCTTCCCCTTCAAATCTATCGCCTGATAGAGGCACAAGGATAGAAAATTAGCCGATTCAGAATAAAAATTTTTTGGTATTTTAACAATATATGAGACCAGTAGATTGTTCTGAAGACTTATCCAGGGGCGTTCGTGTTGCCCAATTCCGTTTGTTTGAGAAAATGTCCGAATGCAGGTGAGTGCAAAAGGATCTGTAAGATGGCATATTGATTTTGCGTACTCATGGGTTGATTCGATGGTATCGAAAAAAAGGAGTTTACGTTTAAATTGCATAAGACAAACAGAATACTTAATCCCTAGGGTACTTCACAAGTGCGTTTTTCACAGTTTTTAAAGCAGCTTGATTATAAAATGATTACGATCATTTTTGTCTTGATGTGCTTGAGTCTGGTGGTTATCAGTTCAAGTACAATTCAACATGAAAACTCCCCAGGTTTTTTTTCCCCGTCTGTTATGGCGCAGTTGAGGAGTTTTATTCTTGGATGGGTCAGCTATTTCGTGTTTGCATGGTTTGACTACAGGAACTTAAAAAAATCGACCCCAATTTTTTACGCTATTATCTTAATCTTACTTGTAGGACTTTTTTTTACGAATCCTATACAGAATGTCCATCGGTGGTTTAGACTCCCTTTTCTGCCATTTGCGCTACAACCTAGTGAGTTTGCCAAGGTAGTGTCGATCATGATGCTCAGTTGGTATTTCGAGGACAAATATTTCACAAGTCATTTACTTAATACAGGATTGAAAGCATTATTAATCATTCTAATCCCTTTTATTCTTGTGCTTAAGCAGCCCGATCTAGGTACATCGTTGATCCTCTTGCCCATCTGTTACACAGCAATGATTTTTGCAAATGCTCATAAAGGGCTTATTCGTTGGATGACTATTGGTGGTACGTTGATGACGAGTTTTGTCCTTTTAATTTTTGGAGGGATGATCCCTTACGAAAAGGTAAAGGGACCACTATCAATCGTTCTAAAAGAATACCAGATCGAGCGGCTAAATCCCTATACATACCATCAAAAGGCTGGACAGACTGCTATTGCTCTTGGAGGGATTGGGGGGAGTGGTTTTGGCAAAAGTCAGTTTACTGGACAGGAGTGGCTCCCTTTTGCTCACACAGACTCTATTTTCCCTGCATTCACAGAGGAGTTTGGGGTGATTGGTGCAGCCTTTTTGTTTGCACTCTTTTTCAGTTTGATTTATTTGAGTTTAAAAATAGCCGAAGAAGCTTCCGATCGTTTTGCAAAATTGTATGCTGCATGTGTTGCAACATATATAGCTGTGCATGTGATTGTGAATATTTCTATGATGGCAGGGAGTTTACCCATTACAGGCGTACCGCTGATTCTCATGACTTATGGTGGATCCTCGGTTGTAGCGACTATGGTCATGCTTGGGCTCTTGCAAAGTATAACAGTTAGAAGGTTTAGGTTTTGATGAACGATCTATTTATTTTTACACCTGGTTTTTGGATTGGTGAGGGGATGATGGAACTTTCCAATGTATCTGAAAAAATCCCGTTTGTCGTGAAGTGGATGGTTCCAAATGTCCGTCCTGAGGACCCTTATATTGAATTAATTCAGCAAATTCAGATTAAAGGACACAGCGAAGCGCTTACAAACAACTTCACGCTCAAAGATTTTGAAAAACATCGATTCAGCATTATCTTAGAAAATGATAATATCGGCCAAGTGATGGGACCCGGCCAAATCAAATCGGACTGGATCGGCTGGGAATTTAAAGAAAATCTCATTGGCTTTGACGGTTATGAATACTATCAACACCAGGGGGATGGGCACTACATCATGGAAGCAGAATACAGTACGAGCGACGATCTCAGAACGGTGATGCGAGGTAAACTTTGGAAGCACACAAAAGCGGGTATTCAGGGAAAATGAACAGACAGTGGAAAATGTTTATCCTATCGACAGCAGCCCTATTTTTAACCGGCTGCGGAAAATATCAGGATATGACGAGAGAAAATTTCTACAGTGTTCAACTGCAAACTCCTATAGCACAGTTAGAAAAAAAATATGGTAAACCACTTTACAAATACCATGATGACCAAGGATACGAGGTTTATGAGTACGTAGAGCGCGTCTACTTAGGAAACTCGGTGATAGAACAGAATTATTATTACTTCTTCATCAAGGATGGAGTTGTACAAAAGAAGGGGCAAAAGGTGATGACGCCACCCCCATGGTCAGAGCCATATAATGCTGACCCAATCTTGGACTTTTGAAATTGCATAAAACCTCTTTGAAAAAAGAGGTTGTTTAAGTCACTTACAAAATTAAAAAAGCCCTTTAAGTGAATAAAGGGCTTTTTATCAAACTGCTGTCTTACTGACTAAACAGTTTTTGTAGAGATTTCAACGCCGGAGGCGATTACAAGCTTCTTGAGACGATCTGCTGTTTGTGGAGCAACGACGATCTCGATCAATCTTGAATGTGTTCTGGACTCGTACTGATCACGTGACTTGCGGTCAACGTGAGGAGAACGCAGAACGGTGAAACGCTCAATACGTGTTGGTAGTGGGAATGGCCCAGCTACAACAGCTCCTGTAGACTTAGCAGCTTCTACAATCTCTTTAGCGGTTCTATCGATCACTCTAGAGTCATAGGCTTTGAGTCGAATACGGAGCTTCTTGGATGATTTTGTTGATGTTGAAGACATGGCAACTCTTAGCTCTTTTTAATAAGTTCTTCTTTAAACTTCTGTGGAAGCTCATCATAATGTGATGGCTCCATCACGTAACTTGCGCGTCCTGATGTGGCCGAACGGAGGGCTGTGGAGTATCCGAACATCTCAGAAAGTGGCACGTGTGCCTCTACGCGTAGTCCCGATTTTGTGTGCTCCTGACCTAGAACTTGACCACGTCTACGGTTGAGATCCCCGATTACATCACCAACGTAATCTTCGGGTGTCGCTACCGCAACTTTCATGATCGGTTCAAGGATAATAGGTTCACAGACTTTTGCACAGTCTTTAGCACACATAGACCCTGCGATACGGAAAGCCATCTCACTGGAATCGACGTCGTGGTAAGAACCGAATACAATCGCAACTTTAGTGTCAACAAGTGGGTAGCCGGCTAGAACACCAGTGTTCAAACCATCTTCAACCCCTTTAATAACCGCAGGAATGTATTCACGAGGAATGACACCGCCCACAATCTTGCTAACAACCTCGTTACCTTTACCTCTTTCGTTTGGCTCCATCTCGAGGACAACATGGCCGTATTGACCGCGTCCGCCAGACTGCTTAACGTATTTGGTTTCCATTTTACCGGCTTTGCGAATCGCTTCTCTGTAGGCCACTTGAGGTTTACCTACGTTAGCTTCCACTTTAAATTCACGGAACATACGGTCAGTAATGATCTCAAGGTGAAGTTCACCCATACCGGCAATGATGGTTTGACCTGTTTCCTCGTTGGTAAAGACGCGGAAAGTAGGATCTTCCTCTGATAGAGAGCTCAATGCAACAGCTAATTTCTCACGGTCGCCTTTAGATTTAGGCTCAATCGCCATAGAAATAACTGGCTCCGGGAACTCCATCTTTTCAAGGATGATTGGGTAGTCTTCCTCAGTAAGGGTATCCCCAGTCGAGGAGTTTTTCAAACCGATAACACCAACGATGTCGCCAGTACCTGCCTCCTCAATATCTTCACGCTGGTTCGCATGCATGCGGACGATACGTGAAATACGCTCTTTTTTTCCTTTTGAGGTATTGGCTAGAGTCATGCCTTTTTTGAGAACACCCGAGTAGATGCGCACAAAAGTAAGTCGTCCAACGAAAGGATCAGTCATTACTTTAAATGCAAGACCGGTAAATCTTTCGCTATCGTCAGGCACAACGGTCATCGGCTCATCATTTTTGACATTGAAAGCTTTCATGTTTCCGCGATCAAGCGGGGAAGGCATGTAAAGCGTTACAGCGTCAAGAAGTTGTTGAACACCTTTGTTTTTAAAAGCGGTACCACAAAAAACAGGGTTAAGCTTGTTTTTGCAAACTGCCATGCGCAGCTTTGCTTGGATTTCCTCCACAGGAACATTATCGGAGTCGTCGAGTACTTTCATCATGAAATCTTCGTCGTCTTCGTCGATAGTCGCTAGCTCCTCGAGAAGTTCTTTACGTAATTTTTTGGCTTCCGGGAGAAGATCTTGTGGAATTTCGATAGTATCGTAATCTGCACCCATGGTTTCATCATTAAAGACATAACCTTTCATGCTAATTAGATCGACCATCCCTTTAAAGTCTACCTCTGATCCGATAGGGAGCTGGGCTGCAAAAGCGTTTGCACCAAGTTTGTCTCTCATAGATTGGATTGCTCCAAAATAATCGGAACCAACACGGTCCATTTTGTTCACGAATGCGATGCGTGGAACCCCGTATCGATCCGCCTGGTTCCAAACGGTCTCGGATTGCGGTTCAACTCCATCAACGGCACTAAAAACAGCAACAGCACCATCGAGAACGCGCAATGAACGCTCCACTTCAACCGTAAAGTCAACGTGGCCCGGGGTGTCGATAATGTTGATCTTGTGGCCTTTCCAGAAAACAGTAACTGCGGCTGATGTAATCGTAATTCCGCGCTCTCTTTCCTGTTCCATCCAATCGGTTGTTGCAGCTCCTTCGTGGACCTCACCGATTTTATGAACCATACCGCAATAAAAAAGGATACGTTCGGTACAGGTAGTTTTACCCGCATCGATGTGGGCCATGATGCCGATATTTCTAAGCTTA
>RGYU01000028.1 GCA_010031885.1 Chlamydiota bacterium
GCTTCACCCTCTACCTCTGTTTCTGGGAGGTAGTGGATGCGCGAACAGTGTTCGCAGAAAATAAGTTTGTCAGCGCGACGAACAAGATTCTCATGTTGCGCAGTTAAGCTGATATGACAGCCACTGCAAACACGATTGACGAGCGCGACAACAACTTCGTCTTTTTTATTAGAGAGCAATCTTTCATATACAGAAAGGACGTGCGGATCAGCAATTTCAGCTAGTCGACTACGCTCAGCCTTTAGCTGAGAGCCCTCTAGGTTGATCTCTACAATTGTTTTTACAATTTCCTGCTCGAGTTCTTTTGAACTGTTGGTGGAATCTTCAAGGCTTTGACGCGTTTTTGAAAAAAGCTCCTCTTCTTGAATGCGACGCTCTTCAAGTTGTTGAAGAGTTTGGCTCAACTGGGCTTTTTCACGCTCGGCAGAAGTGATCTCTTTGGTCAAAGAATTGAATTCCTCAAGCCTTTTGGTAACAGCTTGTTGAGCTTCAAGTTTTTTGATCTTAAGCTTTTCTTCTTCAATTTTTTTCTCGACAAAAGCCGTCTCGGAGCGTAATTGCCCCAATTCTTTTTCCCTGTCGGACAATTGATTTTTGAGCTCTACGCGCAAAAGGCGGATCTGCTCGAGTTCTTTTTCTCGATCTTTACGAACGCGAATTAGGCGTATCATCTGCATGTCGAGAGATTGGATCTCGAGGATGTTTTTTAGGGTTTCACTAAGTGTCTCGGGCATAGCTTCCGTTTGACTAAAAGAAATGGTCTGAAAATAGAATACATCCTATATTCATATAGATCAAGCAAAAATGTCATCCTAGAGTTGCCAAGGGGATTGAGCAAGAGCTTATAGATCAAAGAAATTCTTTGAAATTGATCGCTTCAGAAAATTACTCCTCCTTAAGGGTGCAGCTAGCCATGGGAAATTGGCTAACCGATAAATATGCCGAGGGGATCCCTTACCAGCGTTATTATGCCGGTTGTCAAAATGTGGATGATATTGAGAGCTACGCCCAGGAGCTTGCGAAAAAACTTTTTAATGCCGAGGCTTGCACAGTGCAGCCTCATTCAGGATGCGATGCTAATTTAGCCGCCTACTTGGCTATTTTGGCGGAGGTGATCGAAAATTCCAAGGTTAAGGAAATAGGCAAGCCTCTCATGCAAATGACGCATGACGAATTTGAAACGGTGCGTCAAGAATTTACCAAGGCACGAATTTTGGGGATGTCCTTGAAAGACGGCGGTCATCTGACTCATGGATTTCGTAACAATTTTAGCGGAAAACTTTTTGAAGCCTTTTCCTACGGAGTCGATCCTGTAACTGAAATGATCAATTATGATGAATTGCGCTTACTTGCAAAAAAAATTCAGCCGCATATTCTGATTGCGGGATACTCCTCTTATTCGCGTAAAGTCGATTTTTCTATCATGCGCTCGATCGCGGATGAAGTAGGTGCGGTTTTACTTGTGGATATGGCCCATTTTAGCGGTTTAGTTGCGGGAAAAGTCTTGACCGGAAATTTTGATCCGATCCCTTTTGCTGACATTGTAACCAGCACAACGCATAAAACTCTTAGAGGTCCTCGTGGCGGTATCATTTTATCCAAAAAACGTTTTGAAGAGGGGCTTAAAAGGGTTTGTCCCTTGGCTCAAGGGGGGCCTCTTGAGCACGTGATCGCAGCAAAAGCGGTAGCATTTGAGGAGGCTTTAACTGCCGATTTTCAAACGTACGCAAGAAAAATTGTAGAAAATTCTACAAGTTTAGCTCGCCATTTTATGGATGAAGGGGTACGAGTGATAACAGGCGGAACCGAAAACCACCTGATGGTTTTAGATGTTTTCAAATCCTTTGGGTTAACAGGAAAAGAGGCAGAAGAGCGTCTTTTTAATGGGGGGATTATCGTGAACAAAAATGCGATTCCAAATGATTCCAGAGGAGTAATTCAAACCTCCGGAATTCGGGTGGGGACGGCTGCTATCACAACATTAAATATGGGTGAGCCTCAGATGCAGGAGGTGGCAAATTTTATTGTCCGTTGCCTTAAAGGGGAGGATCCTGCCAAAATAAGGGCTGATGTGCAACGTTTGAAAGCGCGTTACCCTCTTTATAAAGCCATTAGTTTAGGGAAACTATGTCATACAAATTAATTGATACGATTCATGAGAAGCGTTTGAACAACCGGATTGTAATGTTGCATGATGCTGTGATGCCGGAAAGCTCAAAACGTGTGATTGATGAACTTTTATACTTGAATTCGATGGATCCTCGTGCACCGATCCATTTTATGATCAACAGTCCCGGTGGCTCAATCAGCGAGGGATTTGCAATCTGGGATGTCGTCAAGTCGTTTAAAAACCCGGTCAATACAATCGTCTATGGGTTAGCCGCATCTATGGGGTCTGTATTATCTCTTGTAGGTGGAAAAGGGCGACGCTTTTGTTTTCCACATGCAAGAATCATGATTCACCAACCACGAATTGGGGGAACATCTCAAGGGCAGGCTTCAGACATCAAGATTACTGCAGAAGAGATTATCAAAACAAAAAAAGAACTTGTAAAGCTCTACGTAGAGGCGACCGGAAAAACTCCTGAAGAGGTGGAGCGTGCTCTCGATAGAGATTATTGGCTCACCTCCAAAGAAGCAGTTGAGTTCGGTTTGATTGATAGGATTATCACCAGCATCGACGAAATTTGAGTATGAGATCATTTGCCAAGTATGTGGCCGCTGGAAACGATTTTATCGTTTGTGAACAGTTGCCTGCAAATATCGCCCTTCTTTGCGATAGGCGACAGGGAATTGGTGCCGACGGCCTTATTTGGCTTGAAAATGATCAAGTACATTTTTTTAATCAAGACGGCTCTAGAGCCTCTTGTTGTGGGAATGGTTTAAGAGTAGCTGGTATTCACACCCAAAAAACCTTGTTACATACCGATTTGGGAGCGCACAAGATTGAATTTTTTCAAGATGAGTGTCGAGTTTCCTATCCTGATCCTAGAAACTTCCATCGAGTTGATATGGTAGAAGACCCTTATAGTATCCATCATGAGCCCGAGCTGATCAATCGCAATTATGTTAAGGTGCTTAGCAAAGACCATGTTTTGATGAAGACCATTGAGCGAGGTGTCGGGGAGACCCCTTCGTGTGGATCCGGGGCAATTTCAACCCTTTTAACCCTTTTGGAACTTGATAAAATTTCTCCAAAAATGGTTGCCCAGTTTACCTCAGGGCAAAAACTTTGGGTTGAGCACGTGATGGGGACGACCTGGCTTAAAGGGGCCGTAAGGCATGTTTTTAGCGGGTTTGTTGCATGACTATCGTTTTTTCCGATCGTACCTACCAAGTTGAAATTGACGGCACCTGGGTGTTTTTACAGCTTGGGGAAGGGCGTGAGGCGGTTGATCGCTTTTGTAATTGTGATAAAGCCTCTGAATTTGGAAATTGCGAACATATCGGGTTAGCGATCGATCGCATTTATGGAGATACCCAATACCCACTGCACAAACGGTATGCTAAATCTCTTGAGGAGCAGATCGCTTTTTTACTCTACCGCAGGCATGGGATGAGCCCTGTTTTTGAGCAAAAACAGGACCAGGTTGAAATCAATTTACAGAACCAAAACTTCTTCAGAATGACTTGTAACGACGAGTCAATAAAAAAAATATTGTATGAGCTTTTGTTTGAGAGGGTAGAGGAAAATGAAGCCAACTCCATCAAATTCTCCAATCTTCCCCTAAAAGAACTTGAAATGTTTCGGCGTCGACGACCCTCTGATAGGTTGAGTTTTGAGCTTAGCCCATTTCAAGATCTGTTCAAAACACTATTTACTTTTGGAGAAACTCCTACCATCACAGTTCTATCCGATGAACGGGGGCAACCAAGTTGCTTGAGGTATGAGAAAAAATCCATCCTGATCGAGGTAGCGATGGGGCTATCTAGCTGGTTACCCTTTATTTCGCTGCTCTATGGTGTTGCAAAAAATATTGGTGTTTTTCCCTACAGAGATCGGCAAATGGAAACTATGCGTTTCAATCCAGGTGGGGGTACGCTCGAAATTCATACAAAAAAAATACCTATGGATATTCCATCCACAAACAAACGTTTTGATATGGGTGCTTATGAGTGGATAGAAGGATTTGGATTTTTAAGAAAAACAATAGACCCGTTGATTTTAAGCTTGATTATTCAAAAAAATGAGGTCGGCTTTTTCTTGAGTCGAAATTTGGATTTGGCCAAAAAATTTTTAAAAGAACCTATACATACCAAGCCAATATCTTTGCACCACCGCTTAAGTTTTGATCAAGATGAGTCTTTAGTGATCCATGCTTATTTATTTGAGGAGAGAGATCTTGAAAAAATTCACTCTCATCTTTATCAAGGTTGGGCTTTTATTGAAAAAAAGGGGTTTTACAGGATCTTACCTACCCCTTTTAATGAGGTTTGCCGTGTAATCAAAAAGGCCGATGTTTATAGCTTTATTGAAAAGCACCGCATATGGTTACAGGATAAAAGCGGTTTTCAGATCCACTCAGCAGCTATCGAGGCCAATCTAACATACAAAATGTTCCCTTATGGCTTATCCATAGAACCTGAAAAAGAAGAGGGGCACTTGGCTAAAGGGCTCATCGACTTAGGGTTTATGATTTATGTCGAGGGGAGTGGTTTTTTTCCCAAGATTCGAGGCAACAATACCAAGGCTGCAATCAAAAAAATGATCCCTTTGGACGAAATTGCCCCGTTTATACGGGATAATAAGGATGAGTGCGACACAATTCGACGCTTTTTTATACGTCGGCCTATCCTCAATAGGTGCTACCTCAATGTCACTCTCAATAAATTCCAGCAAATTCTAATTACCCCAGTATACGAGACGACCTGTACGGAAAAAATTCGCGCTTTTGGAGAATTTTTGTATATTGAAAACGAGGGTTTTTATGAGGTTCCAATAGAGCAGCGCCTCCCAGATCAGTACACTGAGGCGGTTACAATTTTACCGGAAGAAGTTCCTTATTTCATCACCCAGGAATTGGTACGATTACTACCGTATACAGAGAACTTGAGCCAAAATTTCAAGATACCCCAGCAACTCAAGCTTGTTTTAACCGATGCCAAATGTGAAAAAGGGCGTTGGAAAATGCGATTGGTTTACCGGTCTGAATTTGGTGAGGTTTCAGCAAAAGAGGTCGATCAGGCAGCAAGGGGTTTGAAGACGATGCTTCTATCCGATGCTGGTGCAATCCATTTAAAAGATCCAAGATTCCAGTGGCTTCAAAAGGGGGCAAAAAAAGGGGAGTGGATAGAACTAAATCCTCTGGATTGGCTTAAGCTCAAAGTTTTTGAAAACATAGAAGTAGATGAGAAAGCATCTCTTGAATGGGTCGATTTTTTTGAGGCGTTTGATGCCTCTAAACAGGTGGACCCACCTCTAGATGGTTTAAAAAGTACACTAAGACCTTACCAACAGGTGGGGGCTAGGTGGTTATACGCCTTGTATCGTTTCAATTTAAGTGGTCTGCTCTGTGATGACATGGGATTGGGTAAAACTCACCAGGCGATGTCGATCATCGCTGCGATTCATAATACACAAACGGATTCTAAACCCTATTGCATCATCGTCGCTCCAACGTCAGTTATGTACCACTGGGAAAAGTTGTTGAAAAACTTCTTGCCTCACCTTAGCGTCTGCTTACACCATGGTCCTGTCCGAAAAAAGCCGGCGCTTGAGCAAGATATACTTGTTACGTCATATGGTGTACTGCGAAGTGACAAGGCCGATTTCAAAGGCTTAGAATTTGATTTAGCCATTTTTGACGAGATGCAGGTTGCAAAAAATCAAAGCTCACAAATTCACAAGGTTCTTTTAAATTTAGATGCAAAGATGCGCATTGGTTTAAGTGGTACGCCAATAGAAAACCGACTACTGGAGCTCAAATCACTGATCGATATTGTGCTCCCTAAATTTCTGCCCTCAGATGCGATCTTCAAGGAGATGTTTGTGAATCCGATTGAGAAAGGGCAATCAACAGAGCGGGCACATGTGCTAATGCGCCTCATTCGTCCGTTTATATTACGCCGAAATAAAAAAGAGGTGCTGTTAGATCTTCCTGAAAAGATGGAAGAGGTAATCACCGTAGATCTTTCGGATGAACAAAAAGAGATGTACAAAAACATCTATCGAGGTTCCAGGGAGATCATTGATCAGGAACTAGAAAAGGACCCGCACAAACAGGTAACAATCCATATTTTTGCACTGCTGACCAAACTCAAGCAGATCTGCAATCATCCAGCTTTGATTTTGAAAGATGTTCCGAATTATGCATCCCACCAGTCGGGAAAATGGGATCTTTTTGTGGAATTATTGGAGGAGGCACGGCTGAGCGGTCAAAAAGTTGTCGTATTCACTCAGTTCCTCGATATGGTAGCAATTTTTGAAAATTATTTGCAGTCTCAGGAAATTGGTTACGCCAAACTACACGGTGCAACGCAAGACCGCAAAGGCGAGGTCGAGCGGTTCCAAACCGATCCTGAGTGTGAGGTTTTCATAGGAACTATTCAGGCGGCCGGAGTTGGTATTGATTTGACTAAGGCGTCGGTTGTGATCCACTACGACCGCTGGTGGAATTTTGCTAAAGAAAACCAGGCTACGGATCGTGTTCACAGAATTGGTCAGACTCGGGGTGTACAGGTCTTTAAATTCCTGTCAAAAGATTCCATAGAGGAAGATATTGACTGGATGATTGAAAAGAAAAAACAGCTATCTGAGCAAATACTCAGCTATGACCACGCCGAGGAGGACAAACAACTCAGTCAAGACGAGCTGATGGAGCTGATGCGTCGTTTGGATCAATCAATGAAAAACCTCTAACATATATCAATTTTTTTAAATCATTAAGATAAGCGTTTTAGCGAAGTCTCATCCAAGTTCTTTTAAAAACCTACCTGTTTTTCTAGTCTTTCTTGCACTCTTAGGTGTAAAAATAAATATTTAAGTAGGGGCTTTTCCGAAATGCCTCATACAACCTAAGAGGCAAAAATAAACCCTTTTTCTTTTGTTTTAACAAACTTTCACCTATAATCAGAGCCTCTTTTGAGGGGAATTTTTCACAGTGTCAGCCGTTACAGCAAAAAATCTTTTGAATATCGTCATCATTGGGCGTCCTAATGTTGGCAAATCGAGCCTGTTTAATCGTCTTGCAAAAAGGCGGGTGGCTATCGTGCACGACGAGCCCGGGGTGACAAGAGATTGCATCCATGCAACGGCTAGTTGGGATCCTTTAACCGATGTGCGCGTTGTGGATACTGGCGGTGTTTTTCAGGGCTCTACCTATGATCCCTATATTTTGGCCGGTGCTGAAAAAGAGATCCAAGACGCCGATGTGATTTTTGTAGTTGTTGATGGCCAGGTGGGAGTTTTGCCTTTGGATTTGAAGGTGAGAGACTGGTTGTTTAAGCTTGGATCAAATAAGCCTTTATTTACAGTGGTCAACAAATGCGAATCCTATGAAACTGTAGATACTTACCCCTACCAGAAAATGGGAATTTCCGGGATTTATCCGATTTCTGCTGCGCACAATCGGGGGTTAGAGCCCTTGATGGATGCGGCCCTTCTATCAGTGGGAATTACCCCATTCGACCCTGAATCTATAGTGGACGAAGACGATTTTTTTGATCCTTTGGAACCTGTTGTCCAGGAGGAATCCCCAAAAGTATTTAAACCTAAAATAGCCGTAATTGGCCGGCCCAATGTTGGTAAATCTACGCTGCTTAACTCGATTATCCAAGAGGAAAGGGCTCTTGTTTCTGATTTAATTGGAACTACACGCGATGCAATTTATGTAGAGGAAGAGGATTGTATCTGGATTGACACAGCGGGTGTGCGTAAAAAGCACCGCGAGTCGACTGTGATTGAAAAATTTGCGGCGATGCGTACTCAAGAGGCGATTGATGCTGCAGACGTGTGCATCCTTTGTCTTGATGTAACCCAGGGGGTAACTGAGCACGATCGACGGATTGCAGAACTTGTGATCGAGTCGGGCAAAGGGGCGGTAGCATTTTTGAATAAATGGGACCAAGTGAAGGCCATCCGGATGGAGCATGTGATGCAGGCAATCCGGCAAGATCCATCACTCAATTGCTTTTTACCGGTGATCGGTTCTGCAAAAACGGGCAGAAATGTGGATCAGCTTAAAAGCGCTTGTTTGACAAGTTATGAATCAAGAAAACGACGAATCCCAACTGCTGAGCTCAACAAATGGTTGAAAGACTTACTTGCGTACCAATCTCCTCCGAGTGTGAAAGGGAAAGCAACTCGTATTTCTTATATGACCCAAGTATCAACAGCGCCTCCAAGCTTTGTTGTATTTTGCAATCAAGAGGATGTTGTCCCTAGCTATCTTCGCTACTTGGAAAATCGATTCCGTTCAGAAATGGGATTTGTGGGGACCCCTATCCGGATGCGTACAAAAAAACGGACAAGTTGGATTGATCGAAAATAGAATCGGTCTTCATCGCTTTTTTATTTAAAATATCTAAACTCAAGTTCTTTTGGATGTCTACCTCTAACATATCTCAGCTTTACGATATCAAATACATCGATCATTACGATCGTTTTGTCCATGCAAGCATTCAGCGCGATTATAAAGAAAGGTCTATGATGGCCATGGCAGTGCTCCTATCGTGTTGCGGGCTTATGGGTCAGGCGAATACGGAAATTGAAGGCGACAGGTTAGTGGTCATGTCTGCTCTGGCATTCATGACAGGGCTGTATACAATACACCGTATAGATAAAATATTCCGCCATACCCGATTTATCTAGATCCTATTTTTTAAGCTTAAATTTATATTTTTTTTAAATTTTCTTGTTATAAAATTAAAATATATGCTTTTCTAGGTCTAAAATTAAGGTTTTATTTTATGAGAGGCGTTACTGTTTACAGTGATCAAACGATTCGTGAATATGAAGCTGAAAAGATCAAACAAAACAACAGGGCTGTAACGATCTATCATTGTGCGACCCAAACCATGATTTCGGTCCTATTTTTATATGCAATTATGGCACAAAATGAAAAAGAGTGTTGCTCCAGAGAATTATTTATCCCCGTGATTCTTGCCACCGGTTACACCTGCTTAAGCCTCAAACGATTTGCGAATGCTCTACTTAGAAAAGGCTGATGATTCATTTTATAAGCAAAGTTGGGAGGGGATTATTTACTGGGTTGGTCGAAGATGATAAACAGATTCATCTTGGGCAAAAAACTCTGAGAGCTGTTTCAAGACGCAGAATGCCGTCCGAGGTACGGCTCGTTTGGTTGTCTTTATTGATACTGGGACTTTCGATAAGGATAAGAAAAAAAATGGATGCGATGAACTTAAGCCTGCCTGGGAAAATTATTTGGGCCCAAAATGGGGCGTTTTTTACTTTTTTTGCAATCGATTATCTAAAGAAAATAGCTGAATTATGTAAAAAAGATTTCATGATTTCTGAAAATGGATAGTTGGATGTTTTTCTATACGATCATCTGGTTTTTTTCTCTGCTTTTATCGGGCAAAGATGTTGACTCTTGTTTAAATCCTAACATATTCTCTGATCATGCCATTCAAGCTTTTCACACTGAAGCCGGTACCGTTTGGTTCGATCAAAATAAATGTGATGAGGTAATTCTTTTAGATAGGGATATCTACAAGGTTCACCAATTTAAAAAAAAGGGTTACAATAAAATCCATGCCCTTTTAGTAGAACCTAATTGGGTATATCATTTTGCGTTAAAAAAATTTGTTTTTAAAAATAGAGCCCTTTTTTCAAAAATTCTTACGTATGACTGTGATCTTTTACAATTAGACCCCAAAAAATTCTTTTTTATCCATCCATGTACGACACGATTTATCACCCAGGAGGGGATTTTTAAGAAATCTAAAATGCTTTCCATGATCCTTTCAGGAAAAAAGATGTGTGAGATGCACCTGTTTAGGGAGGTAGTTGCACAAAAGTTTGAAAGGTATATCGATTTACTAAAGCCGGGCTATTTAAGGGTAGAAAATCTTGATGATTATTTTACCGATGTGCGCTACTCCATCCAGATTGAAAATTGCATACAGGAAAATTACTTTACCGAAAAACTACTGGACTGTTTTAAAACAGGGACAGTTCCCATTTACAGAGGTTGTTCAAATCTCGAGGATTTTTTTAACATGGAAGGTGTGATACCCTTTCAAACAATCGAGGATCTTGAAAAAATCTTACCTAATCTTTCGGAGGCAGACTACGAGAAACGGCTCTGTGCCATTCACGACAATTTCAACCGCGCTAAAAACTACCCTGTGACCTATATGGAACAGGGCAAATACCAAACAGATTATTACAAAAAGGTGCTAGATATTCTAAATGAGCCCTGAACTGCTTTTGGATCAAAATTTGTAGCTTCACGATTGTCAGGAATCCAAAAGAGAGAGTAGAATAGTAAAAAAAAGGGCTTTTTTATTCATACGATTTTGTCTACAAAAACCAAACCACGCTTTTCATTCAAGTCTATTCATGGTGTCATGGTTCTATTCGCTGCAACGATTTTTGTAATTATCTATCTCGGACTTGTCCTTTTTGGACGATTACGACTGGTTCCATCCTTTGATTTTATTTTAAATCAACCCAAAAGAGTCGAATTAAAGTTGGAAGGACCCTATACCAACGGTGCGATTGCTGATTTTCAAAATGGGCAATACATAGCTTTAAGAAAAATAGAAGACCATAATTCTTCTATTTGGTTGGCAAAAAAACAAGGGGATGACGTGAAAGAGATTACAAAACTTTCACTACGATCGACTTTTGCGGAGGATCCACGGCTTATTGTCTATAACAATCAGCTAGTTGTTGTTTACAACGATCTTGTAGACCGATCAAGGCGAATGCATTTGGCTTTTTTGACTCTGGATAACGAAACATTTGAAGTCCAAAAAATCCAGGCACTAAAAAAAGAGGGCGCTGAAAAAAATACAGAAAAAAACTGGGTCCCTTTTGTGTTTGAGGATCAGTTATACTTTGTATATGAAACACAACCTTGGACAATTTTGAAGTACGAGCAAGATGGTACGTGCTCAGTTTTTAAAAGCACTGATATTTTGATCCCAGGGGAAACTCCTTATCTTAGTGGAGGTACCCCAGCCGTACAGATTGGTGATGAATTTGTAAGTTTTTACCATATTCGATCCGGGGTTACCCGTTCATACATCTCTTGGAATCGTTACATCTATCTTGTGGGTGCCTATACGTTTGAGGCAAAGCCACCATTTGATTTAAAAAAGCTGACGGTTCGCCCACTGTCCTATCGGGGAGCCTATAATCTAAATGATAACCCGAAAAAGATTCTCTATCCTGTGGGTTTGATCGAACAAAAAGATCATTTTGAACTCTCTTTAGGGGTCAATGATGATCGGACAGAAATTGTTCATGTAGATAAGGAAAAACTATTTTCGTTGATGAGTCCGGTTTAGGAGAGTTTAGTACATAGGATTCTTTTCATAGGAGGGATCCCATTTATATTCGACATTATCGATCACTACCGTCCGGTAAACCCAAGGATCATTATTTTCTCGCATCAATCGATCGCACCCTTTGATCCAACCTTTAAAGGGACCAAAACGACGAATGGATAGGAGGGTGTATCGTGAGCTTGTGGGCCTAAAGTGACTTCTGGGCCCATCAATTGGAGAGAGAACATCCTGGTGGAACAGGATCGCATTTTCTAGAGTCTTTCCAATAAAATCTTCAGATTCGGCCAAGATAATTTTTTTGGAATGTTGTTGTAAAAGCTCTTTATCTTTACCCCACGGCTCATGGTAACCTTTCAAAGAAAGAAAAAACAAAAGACTAAAAACCATATTCCAATTGCAGTAAAGGGTGGAGCTTTTTTTCCTCCATTAGGGGGGAAACGTGTGCTTCGTAAAGACGTTCATTATAGGTATTAGCCGCTTGTCCCGATCCATAAATGCTTCCAAAATACCAGCCCGATTCAAAACCAGCTGTTAAAATTCCAGCGGGGTAGTTTCCCTTAAAAAAAAAGTAGGCCGATGTACTGATAAACAGAGCGTTGATTGAAAAAGCGGTAAATGCAGATTGGTATTGTCCAAGATATGCATATCCGGCTCCTGGAATTAAAGCAGCCAAAACTTGGGCTGTTAAGGGGGATTTTCTCTGAGTTTGAAAATGTTTTTGAGTCTCATCTAAAGATTGCTTGATTTTTTGTGTTCTTGAGGAATCTAACTGATCGTAGTGGATAAAGTGGTGGGGTTTTGGTCCATCAAGGAGCACTTTTTGAATCGAGAGGACTTCTTGATCCAAAGATTTAGTCTCTCTACTTAGGATTTTATATGCAGTAGGGGTGTCTGCTTTTTTTAGTGCATTCCCTATCAAGATCGACTCTGCAGCCTTTGGGTAGTTTTGTGCCATCGCTTGATAAACACTGTCGGCTTTATGTTTTTGCTTGGTGATGTCATACGCTTCGCCTAAAAGTATCAGAAGATCATGATAGGCGCTAAAGTCAGAACTTATGTAGGCTAAAGAGGAGGATTCAAAGCTTGTGACAAGATCATCATGTCGTTTACCCAATGCGTAACAAAGGAGTGTATAGTATTCCACCTCATGCTTGCGTTGCATCGAAAGGACAGGGTTTATCTCTTCACTCAAGAGGAATTCAGCCCGACTGAAAGCTGTGATTGCTCTATAGAGATCAAGTTTTTTTGCAAAATAGACACCCATCCGATATTCTGTCGCCCAGGACTTTTCCAATTCTTGAAGAGAGAGGGGTTCAAAAGGTGAAGAGAGTTGCTGAACCATTTTTTCATGAACTGAATACTGGATATTCGGTTCAATTTCGTCGCTTACCGTGTGGCAAGAGAGCAAAAACAGCAACACAACGGGGGTGAAATTAATAGTCTTTTTTGACCAGATCAACCGATTGCTGGAAAGCTTCTTCATCATTTTTGGTGCGGTAAATGTCTTCTTGTTGCTCACTGACCTCTTTCCATTGTTCAGAAGTTTGGATGATTTCTGGACGGATGAAGATGATCACATCAGCGTTACGTTCATCAGTTGTGTTTTGCGTAAATGCTGCTCCTATGACCGGAAGACCACCGAGACAAGGTAGACCGGATTTGGCTTTTGTCTTTTGATTACGAATTTGTCCGGATAGAACAACAAAAGCTTTATCGGGGACATGCACCCTTGTTTGCATACTTGTTTTACTGGTTCGGATACCATTCACAGCCTGCGTGTTTACATCACCGCCAGAGCTGGTTCCCTGGTTCTCTTCCTCTGTAATTTCCTCATCAATCTCTAATGTGATGATACCATTGTCCCCAATATTTGGGGTAATGTTAAGTGACACACCTATGTTTCGGTACTCCAAGTTGGCGTTTGTAGTTTGTGAAATACCGGATGTTGTGATGATGGACCCTGTAAAAGGGATATTACTTCCCACAAAGATTTGTGACATCCGACTATCTTGAGCCAAGATTTTTTGGTTTAAGGTGACTGTGGTGCGGCCTTCCTCTTGAAGGGCAGTCAAAAGGGAAGCCAGCGTAAGATAGGATTTTCCGCCGTGAAAAATGATATCCCCAATGATACCGAGTTGTCCTGCAGAAACACTGTCAAATATATTGGGGGAAGGTCCATTCACTGCATTCACACCGGCATTGGATGATCCTGCAGATTTTGAGCCCCCATCCACACCTTGAACTCTTTGCAGTGCGGAAATGTTATTTGTTGCGTCGACACGTGGACTATTGGATCCTATTCCAGCAAAACGACCCTTATAGTTTGTCAAACCACTCCATCTCAAACCAATATCTGTGGAGTTAAAGGCGGTGGTTTCGATTACAAGCACCTCAATGAATACTTGCTTTAGGGGAATGTCGATTGTCGCAAGAATTTCTTTGAGCTTGCTCAAAGTTTGGGGATCTCCGGTAGCAATTAAAGAGTTTGTTACACGAATCCATTGAACAGAACTGATGGAGTTGATCAGAGCTTCATTTTTCGAATTTTTAGACATTTGTAACTCTTCCCCAATTTGCTTTAGAGCTAATTGAATATCAGAGCCTGTATGGAAGTTGAGTTTATAATTCAAAAAACCGATGTTGTCATAGGATTCAATAGATGTTGAGGGTTTGGCAGCATCAACTGAAGGGGTATCAAATTCTTGGAGCAACTTGATGACTTGATCTACATTTTCTTGTGTTCCAACAATAATTACGCGGCCATTTAAAAATTGAAGATTATGAACAGTTGTGGATAAACCACGATTGTTCACTCCACGACTTGAGATGTGGTCCATGTAGCCTTGAACATCTTTTATAAGCTCGGGGCCAGCTTTGTAAACCGGTTTGTAGTTTTGATATTTGTCTGCACCGACTTTTTGAACAACCCCAGGTATCCTTTGATCCAAAGCCTCTAAAAGCTTGGAGATTTTATCCAAATTTTCTGCTGACCCGCTAAAAACTAGAGTCCCATCAACTATTTTTCCACTTTTTACAGCTTTTTGAAGCTCTGGGTCATCTAAACTTGCCTCTTTTGTGGAGGTTTGTAATTGATCCAAAAGTTCTTTAGGTGATTTTGTTTTAGGATTGTAACTTAGGAATGTATTTGAACCTACTTGCGAGATTTGCGATGTTGGTTGAGAAGTAGATGAATCAAGTGTTGTGATCATTTCCTTGATTTTGGTCACATTCGCCTCAGTTCCGCTCACAATAATGGAGTTGGAATTTTTGATCAGTTTTATCCCTTTTATGGTTTGTATGAGACCTGGATCCGCAGTCCCTGAAGAATCTAAATCTGATGCAATTCCCTGTAGAGCTTTAAGTAACTCTTGCGCAGATAAATGGGTAGGTTTGTAGATGATATATTGGTTAGCAGATACGGTGTGAATATCAAGCTTTGTAATGATGTCATTCAGCTGCTGAATCGTTGCCGGTGATCCCCTAATCGTGAGAGTATTATTGCTTTTATTCCACTGGATGTGGTGGACAGCATTTAAAAAGTCCTGGTTATCGGCCGTCTCGGAGAGCTGTGAAGCCATCTGATTGAGTTGATCTAACACATATTTCCCAGATACGTTTTGCAATTTTACTATTGTAAAACCGGTAGTTGTCGAAGTTTGTTGATCCATTTTACTAATTAGATCTGTGATTTCCCCAATTGTATGGGGAGATCCCTGTATCACAATAGAATTCGTATCTTTATTCCAACGGATCGTGTCTAAGGCATTCAAGAAATCTCCGTTTGCTGTGTCGTCAGGAATGTCTTTTGCCATCGATTGTAGCTGATCTAATACAGCCTTACCATGAACATATCGGAGTTTAATGATCGAAAATGTCAAATCCGATTTTACCTGTTGGGGAGTATCGATCGTTTTAATTAACGTATCGACTTTTTTTAGTTCAACTGGTTCACCAAAAAAGAGGATGAAATCGGGGGCGATCAGAGTGGACTCATTGACCAATTTATTAAAGTTTTGAGTATTGAATTCGGTTCTTTTTGAATCTTTGGCAATCGCTTTTAAAGCCCCATAAATCGATTGGACTGAGCGTTGAGTCGCCTTATAGAGATAGATATTTCCTGTCGTAATGGAAGAGGGCTGCTTGGATGCTTTTTCTTCTATTTGGGAAAAAATTGCTGTAGCCTTTTCGGTAAATTGTTGGCTTCCTACAATAAAAACACGCTGGGTACCCTCTTGTGGAATCAACGAGTAACTTTTGCCTCCACAAACTGAATCAAGGATAGGATTTGCGATCTCAATCAGCTCGGTTGGGGTAAAAAATAGAGTATCGTAGCTAACGTTGATAGCACCCGTCTCTGGCTGATCGATTGTACGAATCAAAGAGTCGATTGAAAGGACATTTTGAATCACATCAGAAAGGATAATAAGTTTTCGCTCAGGAAACGATTCAACCACACTCGATTTAGATAAAAATGGTTCAATCAATGCTTGGATAGTTGCAACCGGACTATTTTTGATCTGGTAAATCTTGGTGACAATCGGCGCTACAATAGAATCGGTTTTTTGATAGGAGTCGAGTAGAGCCGGAAGCTCAGTAATATCAGGGTTTCGATGAATGACAAGGGTTCCCTTTTCTTCAAGTATACTAAACCCTTGGATTCTTAGTGTCTGGACAAATCCAGAAACAACAGTTTCAACTGTCATCTCCTCATCAGATACTAAGTTGATGAGAAAATTTAGATCCCCCGGATTATACACAAAATTTAGCCCAGCAATCTCACTTAAGAATTGGATGAATTCTTCTGCTTTCACCTGGCTAAAATTGATCTTATAACGGGATTCGCGTGACATTTTTTGTTTGGGACGACCCCATGCATCCAAGCCAAAAGGGATGATCGATGCGGTTAAGCAATAGATTAAGATACATCTTTTTAAGGCCGGCACCATATGACCCTTTTAATAGGGAAATATCTTAATTATTGCAATAGAGCTTGTTAGAAATTGTTTGAGGCTATCAAATGGGCGATGAAAAAATCAAAATGGAACCACAGTTTTTAAAATTAAAATCCTCACTTATTTATTTGATTTTTAATTGATCTGAACTTTTCTTATCGAATAGTATCTTTATACTTTTTTGTGATCAGATAAAACTTCATCATTTAGCGCTCTAGCCTATTTAGGGGCGTATGCATTCGTGTAAATAAAGCTTTAAAAAAGTTGTAAAAAGGTAGTTGACACACCTGGTGCGATGAAGACCATCAAATCGTTTATGGAACCATGAGTCGCTAAGCTTAGGGCAGAACTCAAAATGAACCATGGTGATTCTTTTTTAAATAAAAATTAATTTATGAAGTCAGTTTGGTTAGTCAAGACGATCTACTAAAAGGGCGATCGGGCAGTGCCCCATTTCGTTTTGTTCAATTTTATTCCTGTCTAATTTCCCATCGTAGGGATGTTTGAAATCCAGCTTTGATCCATGAAAACTGAAAAGTAATGAGTCTAGTGAATCTAGTCGATCATGAATTGGATTAGGCTTTTCCCCTTTTTGCCCAAAAAGACGACCGTTTGCCTGCAATTGCCTTTGCGTTTTTGTATTGTAGGAAAAATGGTAGAGATTGGTGTCCCCATATGAAAAAAGATGAAAAATATTATCCACCGTGCTCACATGCAAAAGTTGAAGATGCAAAAAGAAATCTCCTTGGTGCGCTCCCTCCAATCGATCTAAAAATTGTCCGAGTGAAAATTCATTTTTCGTGGTCATGATTTCTAGTAAAAGTCGGGCTCGCTCCATCACCCCCTTAAGCTCGAGCAGAGCCTGAACAGATCCATCTTTTAAAGATGCAACGATAGCTAGGTAAGATCCGTCAGGTAGAATGTGGTGGAGGAGGGTGTAATTTAACGAATAGGGATTTGGGTTTTGAAGCAAGTGGATGTTTAAATCCATCAAAGAATCGGGAGGATGCGAAATTAATTGGCGTTTCCCTTTTTCGATACTGGTCAAGAGATCTTTTAAGGTATCTTCACTACTTTCGTCTTTTGACAGAAGGTTGTCTTTCAGATAGACAGACAGCTCAGAAATCATCTCCATAACATCTTGGTAGCGATCCTTGCTATCAGGTTCGGTCGCCTTTTTCACTATGTTTTTCAAGTGATGGGGGACAAGTTCCAAATCGATTAGTCCAAGAGATATTCTCCCGATGATCAACTCGTAAAAAATAACCCCGACAGCATAAATATCTGATCTTGGATCAAACTTTTTAAGAGATTTTCTTTCTTGAGCAGGCATATAGGAGGGAGTTCCATAGATTGGGCCTTCAAGAGTTTCCTCAACCTGCCCGGCGATTCCAAAATCAACGACCTTGATCTCTGAATTTTCGGTAATTAAGATGTTTTCAGGTTTTAAATCTCGATGAACAATACCTAAAGAGTGGAGGTAGAGCAGAGCGTATAAAGTTTTGAGTACGACGTCGATGGAGCGTTTAAGGGATAAAGAGCGCTGGAGAATAAACTGTTTTAAGGAGATTCCCTGTACAAATTCTACAGCTATGTACAAACCACCCTCAAATTCTCCCTCAGAGTAATATCGAACAATATTGCTGTGTACTAGATTTTTGAGAATCGTACCTTCTTTGAGGAAAATTTTTTTTCTTAAAGGATCTTTTAGGATATCATGGCTAAGCACTTTCAGAACGGCCAGTTCTCGATCCTCCTCGTGTAGTCCAAGATATAGCTTGGATACAGCCCCAGTAGTAAGGAGTTTTTCGATTCTGTAGGGTCCGATTTTTACAGGAAGATCAGACGAATCGACCTCAGTGTGTAGTGGCACCGTCGGCTGCTGGTAAAATTGAACCATTATTCTAAAACTTTAAAGAAAAGCTGTTGGTCAAAAGCGACAATTTCTCCACGGCGAAGAACTTGCCCATTCAGAGTTAAAAAAACTTGTTTTGGATCTAGATCGACTTTGAGAGTGCTTTCATAGGTCAGATTAGCTAGGGTTTCGTAAGGGACGGAAATAGTTCCCAACTCAATTTTGCAATCAAGTCCGATTTCCTCAAGAGCCACAGGTTTTTTATGGTGAGTTTGGGGATAGATATCCTCTTCACCCTCTTTTAAAACACCTTCGTTTTCTTCCGAAGGCTCGAAATCTTCCTCGTAGTCTGAAAAATCTTCGTCATCGCTTCCGTTTGAAGAGGGCATAAATTTCTCCTGAGGTTTTGGGTGTATGGGGGAAAATCCATGTAAATGATGATCTTTAAAGTGGGCTGAGAGAAGGGGTGTATTTTTACAAAATAGCTTTACCTGATAACTCTGATCCAGGACCTCATCCGTGATAGAAGTGAGGTGGATTAGATCAAGTTTTTGCAGGCTTTTGATCTCTTTTTTTGTCAAAGAAACATGCGTAAGATTTAGGTGTAGAGGAACATCGATTTGGTAATTTTTTTCGACCTTTTCAAAATGCGTGTGCTGATAAAATTCTTTGATCTTGGTCAATGTTTTTTCGGGTACAATCAATCTAGGGGTGATTGTTAGGCCTGGAATTTGCAAGTTCAAATCGAAAACCTCAAATATTCCATCTAAAGGAAAATCGGTTTTCAAAGTCATCGAGAGCCCTTTG
>RGYU01000029.1 GCA_010031885.1 Chlamydiota bacterium
ACTTATATTCCAAAATCATGCTTTATCGATTATCGAGATTTTGCAACTGAGACAAACCTCTATGAATTCATTTCTACATTGTCTCAAGAAACCTATCAAGATTACATAGAAGAAATTAAGCAATTCCTCCAAAGTGAGCAAGCTCAGCAATTCTCCCCTCAATTTTTTGAAAATCTTTTATACAATGCTATTATTGATTAACGAGATTTGGAATTAGATGGGAATCAACTTTATGAATATAGTCATTGGAAGTCCTTTTATTAACAATCCAGGAGATGTAAGAAGGGTGTTTTTCTGAAAAGTAAAGCCAAGCACCCATCCATAAAGTTACTGGATCTTTCACAATTCGTTAAATGCACCTATTAAATCATTTCTTACAAAAATAACATTCCCGCTTTGAGCAACTCCAACAATGTATGAGATTCTTTAAAACTCCTTTGAATCCTGTCAATTATATCGGCAATAGGAAACATGGATGTTTCTTCTCGAAGAAAGTATCCGATAAAGCAGTTCTAGCCTCAGCAGCGTCGTCCACTTTTTTAGGAGTGGCAATTTGATTGTACTCCTGCAATACTTTCGGTTCTAGGAAGAGCATTTTGACGATGGCCAGGCGAGTGATTTCCATATGGTCAAATATCCATTTCCTAATTCATAAAAATAGAGAATTCATGTATGAGAAGTATATGAAAAGTTTGATGCAAGCAAAGCCCTTCATCTTATTGTTTTTGCTTACTTGTTCTAAGCTACTCAGCAATTCTCCTCAGTTAGGTGTACCACCGGAGTTTAAGGACGGACCCGAGATAATCATCTCAGATTGGCATATCGGCACCACCATGTGGCAGCTTGCTGTTCTCAAATCTATTGGGATGCCTGTTGAAGCTTACTCGCTGTCGGGTCACCGACGCTATGCTTTAGACAACCCTTCTTTCCATGAAAACCCTTTATTTGTAAATCTTGGCTCATGGTCAGAAGAGAAAGTTCGCGAAGAGTTTGCAAAAAACAACCGATATTCCCGTCTTACGCATGTGCTTTGCAGCTTTCCTCCCTCATACATTACAGCTTTTGAAAAACTCCCCCCTCAAGTTGCCTTGCTCTTAAATATCGGTCATCGGATCCATATCTCTGCCTCTCCTAACGACTTTACACAGCGCCTTGTTGAGATGAAACGCAATCCTCGTTACACGATTGCTGCGATGTCAGAGTATGATTTCCATTACATGCACTATTACACAGGATTGGAACCCTTGCGCCTTCCAGTCATCTCTCAGCACATTTCTCAAAAGCTGCGCGATGCTCCCTATGCTCCTTGCAACCGGGTGGTATTAGTTGGCCCGTCTCACAATACTACTAGAATTATTGGCTTTGATAACAATCTAGAGTACCTCAATCGCCTCAGCGCAACTTTTGCAGCCCGCTATGGATTGAAACCTTATACCTTCAAATTTATTAAGTCCCTCTACCGAAATGACCAAGCCACTATGGAAAACCTTGCCAAACATCCGGCCGTTCTAATAAACCCTTATTCTGCCTTCTCGATATCGATGGTAGAATTATACCACCTCAACATACCATTCTTTGTGCCCGACGATTCATTGCTTATAAACACCATGGACGACGTGAGACTGTACCCTATTTATCAGAATAGAGAAGCAGTTGCCCATCTTGAGATGCAATACCCAGTTAGCACTAGCGGGTATCCCTATTCACCTAACGATGAATCCACTGAGGCGCAACGTTATTGGATGCAATTTATGTTTTTCAACCAGGTGAAGCATGCGCAACGTTGGACTGACCCTGACGATCTGTTTCGGAAACTTTATCTACATGACCTTTGTCAACTCCATGACGATATGCAGGCCGAAAATGCCGAGCTATTTAATGAGCAGCTAAAAGTTTGGGCTGCCCTCTTTGGCAGAGATAAAAAGATTGAAAATATATCAGAACAATAAAAACATCGATATGAGCAGGATGATTTTGGTTTATTAGCTCAGAGAGCAGTAAAATTTGATAGCCAATCTAAACTTGAGCCGATCAAAAGTTCTGAATGCATCTCTTTGCCTCCATCTTTTTAAGCCCGGGCTAACCTCGGGTTTTTTTATTGTTGCCGTATTTGATTATTCTCTATACTTTCCACGTATGAGCAGTTTAAGGAAAGCCATCCAGAAGGCACTTATCAAAAATGGGTTCTTCCTGTAAAAGAAAAGCTACCTCATCCAACAAAACTAGAACAACAGTGTACTGGGAGGGAGCCGACTGGTTTTCAATTTGCAAGAACGGCGGCTTAAAAGAATGGCATTTGATTTGATTGGCGTATTGTCAATTTTTTCTTCGTTTGGCCGCACCAGAAGTTTTCCTTAGCATGGTCTTTAAACCTAAAAACCATACTCTCTGAATAGATTTGTTTAAGAGGTTTTAGACCAAAATTCTTTATACCTAGATGGATAATTATTTTTTATAAATTTTATTATTTGATAATTCTTTTCTAGATTGAAGTTCTTATATTGTTCTAAAAGCACATGCAGTTCTAATTGATACTCTCCTAAAGGTTGCGGCTTAGTTCTTGGTAATCTCACATTTAGAAAATAATTCTCATCCCTCATTCCATAATGGTTTATCTGAATGTAATCACTAGTATGTGTTGAATTTATCTGAAGCTCATCATTTTTGAAATCGAGGGGGAGGCCTGATCCGTTATAATATTGAGATCCTTTTTTTAATTTTAAAAAATGTGGACTTGATAATTGATCAACCTCAACCTCATCAACTTTGACGATGCTTTTCCCTGAAGAATTTTTAGGGTGATGAATCCTAGAACAGGACGTTAGGTTTGTGAGAATTGGATTTTTTGGATTCAAATAAACACCGCCTGTTCCAAAATTTAGCCAACAAATGTAAACTCCAGCGGCTGACGAAAAAAATTGATCTAGGCAACTAGTTATTTTTTTATTCTTTTTGGGTAATATAAACTCATCTATATCAATAAAGGCTAGCCACTTTGCGTTTCCTTTAGATCTTCTAAGTCCATCTTTGTACGCCGCAACCTGGTGATTTGGGAATAAGCAGACTCTAGAAAAATTTGGCCAATCTATTACCTCCACAAGATTAGATTTTATGTATGGCTCTAAAACTTCGGCCCATTCATCATCACTACGATCGTTATATAAAAGAAAATGATCCACGCCAATCATATGATGGTATTCAATCCATTCCGCTAAGTATGGCGCCTCATTTCTAAACATAGTGACTATCCCTAGTTCATAAGCGCATAAACTTTGCAAAGCTAGCAGTATGAATCCTTTAAAAGCTAAACATATATTTCTCACATAATTCTCCCTGTCGATAATAGAGGTATGTTTATTTGTAAGTAAGCGATGAGACATGCTGTAGAAGAGGCTCACAATCTTTATCTATATGTCATTAAATTTGAGTGATCGATAAAGTTATTGAAAATAATTTTAGACGAATCCATCTATTGTCAAACACATATTCTTTTATTTCTTAATTTTTTTGTTAAATGGGTGTTGATCTTTTGATCTGGGAAAAAAGGCTACCGATATCCTGATAGCCCCCCTTCCATTTTTTAATTAATTGAAAATTTCTTTTCATTTAGATCCAGTCATTAATATACTTTGCCTAAAAAGCAAGATTAATTCTTTAAAGACCTATATCAAAGTTAGTTAGGTCTAACTTTTTAAACTTTTTCTTGTATTCTGATAAATGTCCTGTAGCCTCAGATGGGAAAGCTATAAAATCATTGCAATAAATGACATGGATATCATATCCGTAGGATTCTAATAAAGAAATCACACGATCAAAATTAGCTTTTTCTTTAGGGGCAGAGTTTTCATAATCTTTTCCGATCCAACATTCAAAAACAATAACGGGTCTATTTCTCTTGATTGTTTCCTCGGCTCCTTTCAAAATGAAATATTCGTAATTTTCTACATCCATTTTTATAAGAGAAAGGTTCTTTAAATTTAAAGAATCTAAAGAGACCATATCCACCAATTGTCCGGCTAGGTGTTTGTCTGATTGGTATGCAAGTGAGTAACTGTCCTCAGATCGGATGATTTGAGGACAGGATGTAAACTTGTGGACAGTAAACCTTGACCAGAGGTTTCACTTAGAGCTTTACATATAGGAAGAACATTCTTACAGTGATTAATTTTTAGAGTGTGTAATAATTCCGCGTAAAATTTAAAATCTGGTTCAAAAGCAACTACCGCTCCGTCGGGCCCTGTTTTATTAGACATACAAACTGTATGTATTCCGATGTGAGATCCTATATCCAAGACACATGAGCCAGGTTTTATCAGATCTTCAATAATAGCTCCTATATTTCCTTCGTAGGCATGACCTTGTTGAAGGGTTTTTTTGATGCTATCATCCGAATCACACAAGTCAAAGTAAGTATTCGAGCGTGGCTCATAATATCGTTTACATGTCTCATCAATTTTGAAAGAGTCTATGAATTCTTTTGCAGCATGATCAAAGAAATAGCTTTTATTTACAAAAATGGCATCACCCTCCTGTTTTGGATTGTACCAATGAGTAAGAAGTTGAAAACCTAATTTGTCTAAAAATTTTTTTAAATCATCAAATTTTGCTATCCCATCTTGAAAAGAGTCAGGGTATGTATGCACATAGATACATCTAGTATTTTTTAAAGTTTTAGGGGAGCTTTTTAAAACCTGGAATTCCATTCCCCCTAAATTTAGGCATAAAAGATCAATACGATCCATCCGATTTTGATGACACCATTCATCAAGCACTACACATTCAATATTTACCACTGGACCTTGATTACAAATTTCCCAATTTGAAGAAGGCTTTAGCAAAGAATGGCCTCTCTCAAATTTTTTAGCCTTTCTAGATGAACGGCCATAAAAATATAAATCGGCGTTTCCTGAAAAGTCATTTAAAGCTCTATGATAAATTTGAATATTAGAACATCCTGTTGTCTTTGATGATTGAATTTTATAGAAATCAGGGCTAGGCTCAAAAGAAATAATTTTCCCGTTTGGCCAATATTGCGCTAAACTGAGAGTTTCTCCTCCGTAGAAGCTATTCGCCTGAATAATAGTTGGATTGCTTGGAACAAAAAAAGCAAGAAGGTCTAGTAGTTTTTTATCCCATTTTATGAAACTACCTTCGCATTTTATAGCAGGCTTTTTTGTCTCTATCGACCCAAACAAGAATGAAGCAGATAACATACCAAAAATAATAAATCGCATACCGAACCTTTACATCTAAAAGAATTGTTTTTTTGAGAATAATTTTCAATTAGTTGTTTGTAAATTTTAAATACGCACTTAATTAAATTAAATGCAGGGCTGAGATCTTTTTAGAGACGATAGGAACTGAGAGAGAATTATTTCAGTGTATTGAGAAAAGAAATTACACCAAATGAAGCGCCTTAAGGTAAGAGATCTCCATTTTTAAGTTGAATAGAGGTGGTTTTGGCGGTAAAGTTTTTAAAACCTTCTCGTGACCTATTCTTTGAGACCATCTTTAAAAAATCTTAAGGCCATACCGGCTCCCATCCGGTCAAACGGGTGTACCCTCAAAAACCCCTGTAATACCAGGATCATTTTCTTAGGTATTTGATCGAGGTGACCCTGAAGAATTTTTTTATATTCCTCCTCAATGAGCAGAGAATATCTCAAGGGGTGTTGTTTCCATTCTATCGGGATATAGCTTTGCTCATCCCTCCACATTTTTTTGGTAAAAAAGCTAAAAAGGAGCACTCCCAAAGAATAGAGATCCTTCAATTTTGGGTCATACACATGAGATATCCTATCGTCCATGGGACGATAATGTTCAGCCCCACAAAGTACCGTCGTGGTTTCATCTTTAGTTGCGTAATTAAAATTATGAACATAGAAGTTTAATCCCCCTTTCTCGTCTTGATCGACCAAAATATTTTCGAGCTTGATGTCTTGATGCGCAATATTCAGACCATGCAATCTATGAACCAGATCGATAATTTTTTGTGCAAAAAAAAGCTTTGTCTCCTCTTTAAGCTCCTCTGCATTCCCTACTAGCTGATAAAGATCGCCATAAAAAGTAAATGGCGAATAGTAACCTTTTTCTAATCCAGCATTGAATTCTTGAATTTTTAAAGCTATCCCGGCCGAAGTCGCTTCCCTATGTAACGCAATAGATTTTTCAGTGTAAATCTCGCCCGCTGTACCTGGTGCGCTCAACAACGCGTATTTTTTCCAAGACCTATCTTTTGCCTCTTTACAAACTACATAAAGGGTAAACCTTGAAGATTCGAGAAGGCAATCCTTGTAACGCATAAAGATCTTTGCCCCTTTGCTGGTGCTAACTTCCAGCCGCTCTATCTTTTCTAAATTCTCTAAATTCGTTAAGCCGTTATAAACTGTTAGCATGTGTTCAAACGAACTAATTAAGGCAGCAGTGGTCGCGTTCATAGATTTTCCAAAAAAAGTGCAAAACAGGCTACCCTATAGGGAAAAAAAAATCAAAAAATGGGAATTTTTACGTCATGCAAAAAAAGCCTGACCCTATTTAAGTTTAAAATTCGTGGCCAAACCGCCCCTTTTTTAAGAACCTGATCATAAAATCTTTTAAAACTCTTTTTTTTCCAAAAACTTTAAGACACTCGATAGAAAAATTTCCTATCTCGTTTGGGAATTGATTTTATCGATATCCTAAACGTCGCTATCGTCAAGTTTTAGAGCTAGATTGAAGATGCGGATTTTTGACAGATCCTGTCCCCTTGAAAATGTTTTCAAGGGAAATTCCCCCCCCTGACACTTACCCCCTCTAGAAATAGGGGCTTATCTTTTCAAGCTGAAGAGATTTCTTAAAAAGGATCATTTCTTTGTTTCAATGACCCCTTATTTAATCCTGTCACAGTAAAAATCGTATCGACAATATCATGCCATTTCCTTAAAGAATAGTTTTCGAAAAAATCTTGTTTCAAGGAGGGTATAGACCTCTCCAGGCTTGGTCTCCACCGTTCATCCGTGAGCGCATTCCACAAATATTTGAAAAATTTTAGCTTGACACCACCCCAAGCATCCCCTTTTTTTATTATTTTTTCGTAGTCAAATATTTGACCAGTCAATACGTCAAGTGCAGCCCCCACCATGTATTTAAGAGTAGCTATGATATCGATTATGTCGGATTCCTCTATTGGAGTTATGAGATGATTGTTCAATTGAGTAAGAATTTCCATCGGTTCTTGATTTAAAAATTCTAAAAAAGTCCTCACAGTTTGTCCTAAAAGATCTTTGTAAGATCGATAGGATTTAGGGGCCTGAAAAATCCCTATCAATGTCGGAATAGTGTGGTAAGTGTAATCATGAATCAAGTCCTGACCATCAGATAAAATGAAATCTGTTTCTAAAACCGAAGAAATAAATTCATCCGGTTCTAGTATTTCATCACTCATCTTAAATACAAGCTTCGGAAATTCAGGATGTTTTTCTTGATACCTATTGTAGTTGATTACAAGCTGTTCTCTTGTTGGGGTTCTGAATTCGCCAACTTCATAGGAAAACCCCATCGTTTCAAGAAAATCTACACTATCTTTCCTTTCGGCTGTTAAAAATAGGTCTTTTAGAAATTCATAGGTGGGTTGAAGTACGGGATATTGTTCTTTATTTGCTAATCGAATACCGGATTCTGATGCCTTGGTTTCCCATATTAGATGGTCATTCTCTTCTTCAAAATTCCAAAGCCATCTAAAAGACTTCAAAACAGCTAACTCGACTCGCGTGGGGTTAAGAGGAGGAGAAGGAGGGCGGAAAGATCCAAGAGCGCCTATGGCAACCTCGGTAACTTTTTTCAGTTCTTGTCCACGCTCATTTACCGATTGGGGATTTGGTACAATCTTGTCAACGTTAGGTTTGTTTTGGATGGGTCCACTCATATCCCCCCCCCCTTATCCAAAACCGGCTTTTTTTTCTATCAAATCATCTTATATATTGCTGCCTTGATTATAAAATCATTTACAGAATGGTCAAAAACCTCTACTAAAAAAGAAGGGGGATTACCTACACATGGTGTTGTATCGATCTAGAAGCACCAGAAAAATCGGCCTTTTAAACCAACCCTAAATATTTCATTGAAATTTACCCTTTTTTATGAGAGTTCAGGGTTAATATGGTCATTGGCCCAGATCCCCCACCATCCTTTTTTCCCGGAGGTTCTCGTAGGGAAGATCCGACAACAATAAAGATAAGCCAAGTTGCAAAGGCTGTTCTTGAAGATATTGATACAGTTTCGCCCGCCCTAGATCCAAAAAAGGGTCGAGGCAGAAGAAAGTTTTCGCTCAGCCTATGAATTTGAGGAATTAGAGGACTCCTTCAAATTCATCCAAACAAAGTCTTTAGAAGAAATTATTGAGCTGAAGGTGATCCTACACTAACTACCATGGCTTATCCCCCCCTTGACCTTCAATTATTATATCATTTTATAAATAATTTTTCAATAAACATGAGGGAAGAAAGGATCTCTCTTAACCACTAACGCTGGGTTGTTTATAAATCTGTCGCTAGGTGTTTTTAGGGCCCCAGGGGTGCCTATCGGGAAAAAAAACGCCCCCCTCTAGGTTACGTTTCTTATTTCCTCTGCTAAAGGTAAAACAAAACCCCATACAAATGGGGTTTTGCTTAAGGTTAATTCCAAGGCAATTTGTCAAACCCTAAATCGGTAAATTATGATCCTCGGATTGTTTTTTGTAGGTAGTTTTTGCATTCCAATCCTACTTGTTGGTAGAGTTGTTTGATCGGGTCCGGAATTAGAGGTGCCAAAGCTTGTGTTTTAGAAATACTAGATAGTATTTCTAATGTTTTTTTCAAGAGGTCTTCACTAAGCAAGATTTCTGATGTGGGCGACTCAAATAAAGCCTTGGCCCAGGGGCAATTTTTTATACATTCAATTAAGCTTTGAGCAATTGTCTCGTCTTTGTGAAGGTTCAATCTTCGATGGATAAGAGGTTTTAAAACAGCGAAGGCAAGGTTTTTAAAAAGGGATGGAGATTCAAGAATGAGGTTTTTGATGTTAGACACTTTAGCCTGATCAATTCCCAATTTTTCCCTTACCTCTAAAAATTTGGGCAAATGGGCCACATCCGCATCGGTGAAAAAATCTGCCCAAAATTCAAATGTACTGGGATCTTTATCTATCAAGATCTGGTCAAAAATTTTACTGTCAACTGAGAATCCCAAAATATCCAAAAAAACCTGCTTTATCTGTTTTTTAAATGCTTCAGGATTTTCAAACTTTCCTTGTAAAGCTCTAGAGGCTACATCAGAGTAGAAAGAGTGTCTACACTGCGCTAAAAATACACCATTATCTATTGTTGGCTCTTCACCAATTTTAAGCATCTCATAGAGCCTTCCATAAACTAAATTAAATTGGGGTAAACGCAATCTGTCGCAACCTTCCATTAACTGCTGGAGTTGTTTATAGCTGAATTGCTTTTCTTCTAAAAAGCGTTTAGCCTCAAGAGGCGGTAATTTATTCAATCTCTCTTCAATACCATAAAAGTCTTCATCCGGTAAATCTTCTACCTTTAGATAATCAGTTTTAGCTTTTTTGGAGACTGGTTTAGTTTCGTCTCCCAGTTTGGTACATAGACTGAACGAAATCCTTTTTCTTGCCTTTTGAACTTTTGAATCAACGGAGTCGGGTTCGTGGCCTCTTTCAGTTGGCCCCATACTTATTAAATTCGAATCGTTTGGAACACCTGCTGTCATTATCCCCCCCTTTATTTTTACGGAGCAAATTTCTAGTGCTACCTTTCATAGTATTATATAATAAAAAAAATTACTTTACAACTCTTTTTTTTTAAAAAAGTATATATAAACCACTGAAAATGAATAAGATGCGAAAATCGAAGATCTTGTTATTCAGCAGGAACGAATTTTTTCGATTTAAAATCGGGTAGCCATAGCCCTGTCTCAGCGGTTAGCTGTCATCCTTACCTGGCCTCTTAGAAATAACCCACGTAGGTCGGCATAGGGCCAAAAAGCTCCTGAAACCTGCTAATAAGACTTATTGAAACGTACCGACGTGGAGTTTTGTCACATTTGGGTAAAAAATTTTTTGTCCTGGCTCCAATTGCTTTATTTTTTTATAATACATCCGATTTTTTGAGCTATTGAGAGGCAAAATGACCCATTCAACGGAATTGAGAACAGGCATCTGCGGAGCAATTTACCTACCTGCAAGTGCTCATCGGGTCAGCGAGCCGCTCTTTTTTGACCCTTCGAGCATCGGGCCTCCCACCACAGACTACCGTCCTGAATATTTTACCTCCAGAACCAAGGAGGCGATGTTTGGTGATCTGGGGCAAGAGCCCTTTTTAAGGGCCTCTTCCCAGGCAATAGACCTGGTGGCCCAAATGGTCCTCAAAGGTAGGGGAAATGTCCCCTTTCAGGATTTACTAGGGCAGCTTAGCCAAATCCGCTCCCGATTAGCTCAAGAAACCAACACCCGGGGGGCCCACTTGTTTGGCGTGCGTCGCCACGAACAAACCACCCCTTTTACCTTCCCCAGCCTTACTTTTGATGGGCAGTACGCTCTAGCCGGCGCAAGGATCGGCAGAACGGTGTTTCCCCTGTTCGCCGAGGCCCTGTCGAAAAAAAAATCGCTCGAAAAGACCTTTTGCACATCCTTTACTTTCAGCGAACAAGACTCCCCTGTCTCGAGCTACAAACTCGAGCTCTATAGTCAGCAAGCACTTCAAAAAAATGGTCTAGATGTGATCCATTGGAGATGTGGTATGGGGCAATCCCCAGCCGACAAGTTGGTCGAGCCTATCTCCTACGCCCACTTTTTGAAAACCCAACAAGATGCGGCATACCGTGACAAAGTTTGTGCCGCATTCAAAGAATTCAAACGGTACGAGCCTGAAACTCTAGGTCAGAGCTACAACGGAATTAAATTGGCATCTATCATACGAGATTTAAAAACGTTCTACACCCAAAGCGAGGAAAAAACCCATTTTCTGGTCTTTTCGCTTCGCCACCAAGTTTTGGGCAAACTGTACGCCACTACCCAGTATGTTACCTGGCTTCACCGGATCCCTGGAGAAGATCTCCAATCCACCCTAGAACGAGCACAAATACATTCCAAATTCAGGGTTATCCACCAGGACATCTTCCTAGTTGAGGACACCCTAAGAGAGTGTGAGGCACTATTTGAGAGAGTTTTAGCTTGGGATGATTCTGAGGGTTTGGATGTGCTTAAAGAGAGGATGGCCCCTTTGATCTACCTTTTGACCCACAATCACCGAGATATTCGCGGAGGGGCGGCTGCAAACGAGTGGCTCGAGCGGGGGATCTATCAAGCTCTCGGCTTCCATATTCTCGCGCCCACCACGAGGATGGTCGATCTGGATGCATTTGCCAACGTCTATAAAGATTTCGTCGTGGAATACAAAGAGTCCTTTGATCTCATCCCGATAGAAAAAAACCCCGAACTTTAATCCTTATGTCCGATATAAAAACAAGACAGGTTTTTACAAAAATTCTTAAAGAAAAGGATCTTTAACCTGCCAATTTCTTTTATTCTTTACCTCAGATTGAATAAAGTTGTAATGGATACATTTTAGATCATTTAATTAGTAATTATAGGCCCTCGATCCTCTTTTCTACAAGGCCGGTTACTCGCGGGCGAAACATTTAGCGATAGCTATATGGTGTGGAAAATTATATACATATGCTACTAAATCCGATTTTATTATCTGAAGAGCTTTTGCGTAGACGACGTCAAAAGCTCTAGGTGCAGCATGGTGACACTTGATATAATCCGGGTTGATACGGTATTTAATTCCGCAAAGGTATTTGAAAGGCTCCTTGGAAAAAATTCCTTTTACGATGAGACTTATCCGCTCGAGAAATGATAGCGGTATGAGGAATCTGTTTATATCTTGAGGCGTGGGATTCGCTGTCCCGGCTCCATTGGTAGATGAGATACTGTTCGCCATTTTGTAAACCCTCCTGGATTATATAACTTATTATAACATAATTTATTTTTTAAATCGAGAAGATCTCAAATGTTGAAAATCAATAGGTTATTGTCGCTTAAAGGTATGTAAACACCTCTATAGCGAGTTCTTCTAACCCCCCTTGGGCCTTTTTATTCTAGGTATCTTATTCTTGAGTGATCTTTCATAAAATTTTTATAAATTCCCTTAGATAGTGACGGTCATACTCTTAACGATTCAAAGAGGGTTCACCCTTTACCTTTTTTATAAAATATTTTATAATATTACTCTAATTTACGTTTAGGATGTGGATATGACAACTACTGCCTTTGATGCTTTGAGAGGGATCGACGTTTCTCTTCTTGTTCCATTGACTGGCTCACCGACCCACTTAGGGCATATGAGTGTCGCCAATCGAGCTAGCGAAGCGCTTCAAGATATCGGCGCAATCGTCAAGGGGATATTCTTTTGTCTGGCATCTGAAGAATACGCTCAATCAAAAGCCTCTACTGATCGGGTAAATCTTACCCTTAAAGAACGCGAGGAGATTCTTCAGTGCAATATCGACGATGCAAAAGAGTGTGGTTTTTTTCAAAATATCCAGGTGACCTATTATGGACCAGAGACTCGCACAGGGCATACCGGACAATACGATAAACTGCAAAAAGAGTTCCCGGCGCATAAAGTCCTATTAGCAGCCGGGGCCGATTTACAGGCTCGTATGAAGACCCATTGGAGCAGAAGGCCCGGCTTTCTTGCTGTCGTTGTAAATCGTGGGGAGCAAACGGGAACAAATGAGGCTAATTGCCTCGTTGTAAGCGGGCAGCCAGAACTTGGTCAGGTATCCTCCTCCAAAATTCAAAAAGATGCCAATCAGGGAAAAGAGATTGAGGGGATGGGGCAAAGAGCCAAGCATTTATTTCAAACTATTGTTCAACAATCCAAATCATCCAAAATCTTATCTAACGGGGCACAAACTCAGGTTACGCAAAAACCTGCCTCTTGCGCTCTTATGTAAACATAACACCCTTAAAATGCAAAAGGGGCGCTTGAAGCGCCCCTTTTTTATACATTTAGTTTTAGATTATAGTACTATAGTCTGGATAACCTTCCCCTTCTGAGCTATCCCCACTCGGACTAGGTGAACCTTGTGGCGAGCTCTGAGGCCTAAACCTTGGTGTAAACCCAACAATGGGCTTTTTTGACTTTACAGGAACTACTTCTACCTGCGCCGTTTTTTTCTGTTTTTGCGCAAAAAGCATAGGTTCCACCTTACTTCTAATGTATGCCCCAAGGATTAAAGCCGCGCTTTTTCGATTATTTTCTGCAATATGTTCCAATCTTTTGCGTGCAAAATGATTGCGATAGAGTGTCAGCATTTTATTTTCAAAACAAGAGCTGGTATCAAATGCAAAATCGGCAAGATGCCCCCCTTTTTGGGGGTTTGCCAAAGCCTTGGGCGAACTGACTACTGGCGTTTGTAATTTTACCGGTTTTTTTGGCTGCTCTTTTGGTAAAAAACGCCACTGGGCGCGGGGTTTAGAGCAAGTATTTTCTTTATTTTCTTCTCTTTGAGGAATTGCCACTCCCTCGCAATCTGGTTCTTCCAAAGAGCCAAAATTTCCAGACTCATGTGAATCAAATGAGCAAGAAGGTAGGTTATTTTTTGAAATAGTGACAGCCGATAGGTCGCCCCCATTTTCTTTTAGTTGTATCCAAATTTGGCTTAATTTATTTTCCTGCTCAGGTACCGGCTCGTAAGTTGTATGTAATTGTGTTTCGAAACCGTCGAGCGGGAACATCATAATATCTTTTTTATAAGAGTTTGAAATCGTCATGGAATTACCCCCCAAATACTGCAATTTTTATTTATTATGCCATAAAATATTATAAAAATATATACAAAATGTGGCTGATTTACCAAATTAGGGGTAGACTCTTCTGTACAAGCCAGTTAGGCACCTAAACAAAAAAATTTTAAGTGCCCTTCTTGAGAGGCTTTAAGGAACAATACTCCGTTAAGCGGAGCGCTTTCTGCTCCCCTCTTTTTCGGTGATGAGTGACCGTAAGGAGGCGATCTGTGAGACGATTTTTTTTCTCTCGTCCTCCAAGTTTGCCATCTGTTCTTGGCTCAAAAGGGGTACTCTTTGGTCTTTATCTTCGTTGGATAAAAAGGGCGATCGATTGAAGGGGTTTTCTTTCAATGTATTTTTTGTTGTTTCAAGGATCCAGCCATTTCCCTCTAAAGAATAGACATTCCCCTCTAAAAGCTCTTGGGTCACAGCATCACTGATCGAAGAAATATCGATCTCTTCCATCCTTTTTTGCCATGGGGTAATGATCGCGTTAACCTGTTCCATTTTCTCTAATACACTCTGCAATGTTCTCGATTCGGAACAGTCAATCAGTTTTTTGTTGAGAGATTTAAGCTCAGAGTAGCGTTTTTGGACAAGGCAAAACAGCGTGTTAGTCTCATCCAAAAGATCCAATTTTGTTTTGAGACTTTTTTTAGGCCTATCCCACAGAAAAAGGGTATACTCGATAACGTCTTCCTTTATCACAAACCATTTCTGTAGATTCTCGAGAAGCCAGCTGAGTACCTCAGGGGAAAACTTTTCGATGTTTTTGCTGTAAATAGGTTCAAACCGGGGGTTTAAAAACCATTTTTGGTGATCCGGCTCTAAATATCCAACCACATAAGGGATCAAATCCATGGGCATGAGCTCGATGATTTTTTGTATCACCGGTATGCTGTAAAGGGTCGGGACCTGACGTGCCAGGTATTGTATCCATCTCCCCTCCCCGATCACCTGCTGCGGGTAGCGATTCAAAAATTTTCGAAAATCCTCCTCAGCAAAACGATCTCCATCCATGATCAATTCACAAAACGCCTCCACGTGGCCTGGTATTGTATCCTCTACACCGCCATATTGAATGATTGGGCGAAGTTTGGTAAAATCGATAGGACATTTTTGAGCTACATCTAGGAAAATATTATAGGGCAGTTTTGTAGCTAAAAAAAACATCTCCTCAGGCGGTACACAACCCTTTTGGTATAAACCAATCAAACGGCCCATCACCTTTTGCTCAAAAAATGTTGTGAATGGGGTCTCTTTCAGTAAAAGCTCTTTTAAACCTTCCGGTAGTTTTTTCATCTGAGACTGAAGGGGATCGACTTCAGATTGGCCCAAGGGCTGAATTAAACAGACGAGTAATCCTATCTCTTGCTGATACTTTTGGGGAACGCTTGAGAGAAAAGCGGGATCGTCTAATAAGAATGTTTCTGCTGGTGTTTGCAATATTCCAATCTGCAAAAGAAATTGTATCCCTTCTTCTGAAGACTCAAAAAACTTTTTGCAAATAGCTGCCAGTTTTTGGTTGAAGGGGCCTTTGGCTATATTTTTTGAAACGTATTTTTTAAGACAAACGATTGTTTTCTCTCTACACCCTAAGTTGAGTAAGGCGAATGGGATCTCTTCTATAGAACAGAGTTCCAAAATCCTCTCCTCAAGGATTGTCAAGAAGGGTCTGATAAAGCTATTGCCCAAACAGCTTTTCAAGTCATTGAGAAGATTGGAAAAATGGGGGAGGTTTTCCCCTTTTAAATAGAAACGTATGCACGCATCATGCATGAAAATATTTTCCAAGAACCATATTTTGTCGCTATCTACTAAAGATTGAATTTCAAAAAGAAGTTCACTTTGTTGAAGACGTGGTAGTGCCTTTTTGAAGGTCGAATTCGGTGATAAAAAGTTTGTAGAGAGCAGCGCTAATCGGAAAATAGCCGACAGAGGTTGACTGCTTCTTTGTTCAACTCTTTGAATGAATTCGTCTCTTATATCAAATGGTAAGACTTCAATTTTTTTCTCCAAAAGGATCTTGGTAATAAATTCCTTTTTTCCCTTGATTGCAAGCTGATCAAACTCCTTCATGAGTAGGTGAGGATTATGAGTGCTTGGACTGATGTCTAGCTTTTTGGATAGAATAATTTTATCCATCGCTGTTAGGGGTAAGAACACTTTATAGTTTCTCGACCGCTGCCAATGAATCCAGCTCAAAATTGATTCAGCCCTCTTTAAAGGCGATCCAGGAAAAATAAGGTTGTAGAGGTTATAATCTAAATCTGGGTCTTGGACTGAACAATAATGATTCATGCAGTCGACTAAACTGCAAATTGTTTCTTGAGCTATTTCCTTCCCCTCTAAAAGCTCTAGTTGATGGGTAACCAAAAGGTAGGCCAATCGATTTTTGACATTTCTTCTTTCCCCATTGTTTGAAGGATAAGAAGATAATATTTTTCTTAAATTATCCGCCTCCTCAACACAAAGTTGTGGGACCATTTCTCTTAAGATTTTCAATCCCTCAAAAAGTGCATCGCTTCCAAAAAGAGCCGCATCATGAAAAAGATCTTTTGGGCTATTTTTACTCCATAAAACTTCTATCAAGGAAGAATTCCCGATGCACTTAGGCAAATCGGTTCTGAAGGGGAAAAGATCGGGCTGTTTCTCTATGATGTACTTTTTTTCCTTCATACCCAGTTGGTAGAATAGATGCTTCTCCTGAGAGTTTTGGCTTGGAAAAGCTCTTTGTCCAATAAGAGCCAAGCGAAACGCTGATGCGCTCATGCATATATCGCCATCTTTTAGCGGAAGCATTTCGACCCTATCGAACAATTTTCTCATGTAAGTATTTTGTGGGCTCATTGGAGCTCTTCCAAAGCCACACCCTAGATGAGGCGCAGGCAACCCCTCTTCAATGATCTCGCTCAATCCGGAGTAAAGAGGGCATGCTCTAGCATCACCACAAAACTTATTTTGCAATCTTTGGATCAATTCGGGGACCTGTCGAATATCTAGCGCGTTTTGAACTTCGGGGTGGCCCATTCCCAATTCGATCCAACGGGCCCAATTTGTTATATTCATAGCGAACCTTTTAATTCCATATTCAATCAGGCCTCTTTTTCAAAAATTTTGAAACTTCTATCCCTATCAAAAAAATTCAGAGAACTTGCACCCATAGTCCAGTCCTTTACCCAGGATTGCACAACCTCTCGACCCAATTTTGGCCACTCATCAACCGGATTTAAAGACTCCAAATTTAAAGGATCGCGCATCAGCCAGGATATTTCTCTTGGTTTTGGCAAAATGCTGCTCGAGTTAAATTGATGGACTTTTTGAAAAATATGCGATGCGCAATCGGTGGAAAGAATAAGCTCAGGCAACGAAATTTTGTGGAAGCGGCCCAAAAGCTGATTGAGCATATCTAAATATTTGTCTTGAAAAATGTCGGCAACAGAATCATTTAGCAACGCCCCTTTTTGAATAAAGCTTTCATGCTGTTTGAGTTTCAAAGTAGCGGCCACGATGAGTGGGATAGAAGTTTTACTTGCGGTCGATAAAGTTGGTGTTTGAAAAAACTCCTGAATCGATTGCTCATACAAAAGAAGGGGTAAAATTTTTTTTTCATTTTCTCGAAGCCAATGAAGAGCTCTTATCCCCTCCTCATCACTCCATAACCCTTTCATGAGGGGCATCCAATCGCCTTGGGCAAGGTTCTCTTCTAAAAGAGGAGGTTGGAATTTAGCCCCTTTTGCCTCTTGTTGAATAAAATCGGGATTGATTCTGTTGTCAGCAACAAAAACTAGACGATCTAACAAATTTGTACTGTTTGAAGATATCATTTAGCTACCCACAAGATAGAATGCCCAATATTCTACAGACGCCCTTCTTAAAAATAAATACAATAAAACAAAATTAGATCAGGGGTTTTGTCTTAAAAAATTACCCCAGAAAATAGGC
>RGYU01000030.1 GCA_010031885.1 Chlamydiota bacterium
CTACACCTCTGAGTGGAGGTTATGTATATAATGGAAGCATATCAGGTGGTGTGAATGAGGCTGGTGCTAGTACAGGTTGCACTTTGAATATTAATCCTGGTATCGGAGCCACTGTAACTCTTGCTGGAACAAATACTTTTTTTGGTACAGTAAATATAACTAGCGGAATTTTAGCTTTTAGCTCATCTGATGTTTTTGGAGCAACCTCGAGTTCAATCATCCTCAACGGTGCGTTAGATGCAAGGTTAAGGATGAATAGTAACCTGACTCTATCGCAGGGATTAACGATTCAAAATAACGCTAATTTTATTGATTCACAAGAATATACTGTTGGATTTTCCAAAGCGGTAACGTGTAGTGGTTCGTTTACAAAAAATGGCACAGGAACTTTAGCCTTTTCTCAATCCACTTCTTTTACAGGACCGATAACAGTTTCAGTCAACCAAGGTACACTAAGTCTTGCAGCCGTTAACCTAAATGGAGCAACTACTTTTAATATTTTGACAACCGGCTCAACCCTCATTTCCTCTACGATTAGTGGTACCGGATCTTTGATAAAAAATGGTCCAGGTACAATTACCCTTAGCCAGAGCAATTCATATACTGGTGGGACTACCGTTAATAACGGTAGTGTTTCAGTAGCTAACGGGGGCGCTTTTGGAAGCGGCAATGTGACGCTAGCGGGCGGTTCTGTTATGGATATTCAGCCTAGTTTAACCGTAGCAAATCCAATAATTCTTACCTCAGCTAACACTACTGAGGCCAACGTAAATGTGACAACGGGTTCCTCTACGCTTTCTGGTTTAATTTCAGGAATTAGTCAAAAGTTGAAAAAGACTGGTAGCGGGACACTTTATTTATCACAGGCAAATACTTATTCAGGGGATACAAATATTTTTGAAGGGGTACTAGTTTTATCTAATGCAGGATCCGCAGGGTCTGGAAATTTTTTTTCTTCTCAAACCCTGTCTACAACGATAACACCTCAACTAACCATTCAAGGGCCGTCAATTTTTGATCGATTAGTCACAGTTACTGGCGTAGGTTCAAATGGATTTGTCATCAACGCAGAACAGGATACTCAGATATCAGGATCATTTATAGGTGGAACAAACGATAAGCTTATTTTAACGACAAATAGCACGAAGACAATGACGTTGGGGGCTAGTAGTCCCGAATTTGTGGGTATAATGCAGCTCAACACGGGAAATATAAGTATAAATACAGAATCACGCCTTGGTGATCCGACTCAAGTAAATTTGAATGGCGTAACTTTAACGGGAAATGTTTCTTCTATTTCAAAAAAATTAAATGTTCTCTCCTCGTCTACAATACTTACCGGTAATACAGTCATATCTGGAACATTAAGTGGTACCAATTCCCTAAGTTTCCAAAGTTTAACAACAACAGCTACAACAATTACTCTGTCGGGTAATAATTCCTTGTTTAATGGAGCGCTTATACTTGGAACGTCGACAACACCGAAAATTTTATCAGTATCACAATCCCAAAATTTAGGAGGGACAACACTAATCTATGTTAATTCTGGATCCACTCTAGATTTTCAAGGGGGTGTATCTGTAAATACAGGTTTGAATTTTAGCGGTGCTGGAATTCTTCAAAAGGGGGCAAATGACGTTACGATTTCTGGTTCATTAGTTGGAACTGGATCCATCACAATAACCGGTACTAGCGTTCTACGTCTATCGGGAAATAACAGTTCTTTTAGCGGAAATATTTATTTACAGCAGGGATCTCTTACGTTTCAGTCGCCAGTCAACCCAAGAAACAGCCTTGGAACGGGTACTTATATTCCCTCCTTAAATGTTACTTTGAGCTTGATCCAAGGGATGGACATCAACAATCCTTTTGATTTATCTAATTCTGGCGCGGGTTCTAATCTTTCGATCACAACGGGCACGGCCTCTTTAAATGGAGTGATCTCGGGTGCTTCAAAGCTTTTAACAAAAAAGGGGGCCGGAAAAGTTGAGCTGAAAAGCTCTAATTATAATCAGGGTTGGATCCTAAAGGTCAATGAAGGGACAACTTCGGGAGCACCATTCAATTATCCTGCACAATTGACAATAGATACTGGCGCAACTGCCATTTACAAGATCCTTCAAAATGAGGTAGATGATTTAAGCTCTAAAACGATAAACGGTACCGGAACTTTTAATAAATCGGGGGTGGGGCTTTTGGATTTAAGGGCTGCTCCAGGTGGAAGCTTTACGGGATTATACCTGGTTTCCGAGGGTACAGCTAAAATTTCAGCGAATTTGACCAATAATTTTACTGTAACTGGAGCTGCTATTCTCAAAGGTAGTGGAGGTGTGGGCACATTGACCAACAGTGGAAGTGTGAGACCGGGAAATTCTATTGGAACACTTACTGTAAACGGTAATTATGTACAGCAATCTAGCGGTAATTTGCAAATAGAGATCAATAGCTCAGGACAATCTGATTTATTGAAGGTTATTGGATCTTTATCTCCATCTACAGCTGGAGATGTTTCTTTGGCAGGAAGCGTTTCTGTGATTCAAGATACAGGATACTATGCGATGGGGACTCGCTATCGATTTTTGACCTACACCGGAACAAGAACGGGTGTTTTTGGTAGCATCGTTGCACCGCGGAATGAACTTTTTTATCTTTGGTATGATAATCCGACTCATGGCGCAATAGAATTAGAAATTCTAAGTAACCATTTTATTCCTCCTGTATCCAATGAAAACTTAACCGGTTATGCCAGGGCAGTTGCATATGACCTTTTCTGTTTGCCGTTTCCCATAGATGCTCCGAGTTTGGGCCTTTTAGAGATCCTTATACCCTTGGTAAATCTTTCTGCTGATCAGTATCGTGAAGCATTAATTACGATTGCTAATGGACAAATCAGTGGTTTGACTACGTTTGAATTTGAAAATAACTTTAGGCTACTGCAAAGTTCCATGACCCGCTGGGATCGCAGTGACGCTAGAGGATGTTACGATTTCAAAAAACTACCTCAAACAACTTTGTGGGTAAATCCACTAGGATTTGGAATGTGGCAAAACAATTATAAAGATTGTAAAGGCTATTTCTCAAATACATATGGAATCACAGCAGGTGCTGAGCATCGATTTTCACCAGAGGGAAAAGCCGGATTATTTGGTGGTTATAGTCAGTCGCATCTCCATTGGAATGATGGGGTGGGAAAAACAAGCTTGAATGAGGTTTATTTTGGACCCTATTTGGGGGCCTATTGGAATGGATGGACTTTAGCAGCAGGGCTGATGGGTTCAATCGATTTTGCAAAAATTCAACGGGAGATTTTTTGGACAGGGTTTTCTAGTGTTGCTACCTCCAAGCCGACACTCTTCAATGCCTCGGCAAACCTAGATTTGGCAGGTCGTTTTCAAGTCGCAGATCCTCTCTACGTTGAACCTGAGGTAAGTATTGGGGCTGTTCAAACTGTATGTACAAGTTTTTGCGAAACAGGTGGTAGTTACTTTAATACGCATGTAAATCGCTCATTTCAATCGACAATCCGGTCTTGCTTGCGTTTGAATATGGGTACAAATACGTGCACAAAAAACGAGTTTCATGGGGATATGCGTTTTACAGTTGGAGCTATTTTAACCGCTCTTTTAACCCCAAATACCGTCTCTTCGAACTTCATCCAAGCATCTGAATTTTGTCATGATCAATTGCATCTTTATGGGATGATCCCCTCTGTTTTTATGTTCGAGGCATCTTCAAGAGCAATGGTAGGCTACAAAGAGAATCTTAAATTTGGTTTTGATGCTGATTATATGGTTGGAGATAGATCTCAAGTTGTACAGGGTACTGTATACATCGAGGCGAGTTTTTAAAGAGGGCTCTTAGGCCCTCTTAAATAAAACAAGATTTAATCATATAGCATGAAACCCAATCTTGATGATTTGCAAAAAAGGGTTGTAAAACCAAATGGTCTAATAGAGCTTGGTTTGAATCAAAAAAGAGTTATTCAATTAACCCTTTGATCCTTTGAAATTGGGACACCTGCTGCATTGGTGCCAAGCCCTCCAGCACTGTCATGTGGTCGTAAAATTCCCTTCTTTCCTCCTCAGACATACTTTCAATCAAGTTGATGATTTCCGGATAAAAGGCATCATAAAAACTGCAAAAAAAGTTTGGACCAAATAGAGGTGCGCAAATAAGATTCTGTCGTTTTAAATCAGATTGATCAAATTCAGAACCCTCAACAAACTCTCTGAGTCGAAGAGCATCGTTGAGTTTAGCGCCAGTGGATAAAAAGGATTGGATTAATGATGTATCTACGTTTAAGTTATGCACAAAAAAATCTTCTCGATACTTCAAAAGATAGGGGACGAGCTCCATATCATTCGCATATAGCAGGGTTTGAATCCGGTCTGTTACATCTATGTCCATGAAGTGTAAATCCCTTAAAACAACAAAACGGGCGATATCTACAGGAATAAAGATCTCCTCATTTTCATCAAAAACCATCATATGGTTGATCAGATGGGTCAAATTTGATCCTTTATCGGATGTCAAATCTATCGATAAATCGGATTGATAACCTGGGTACTGAAATCCGAAAAAATTGGCAGCAAATTTATACAACTTTTGATCTTCTTCCGTTGTGGATACTTCACGAGATAGTTTTTTCAGTGTCAATGAAAAAGAGGCGAGTTCACTAAGCTTCAAGGGAAGAGGAGCAAGTTTACTCGTTGGGTAACAACTGAGCTGACTTGCGTTATGCATAAAACGTTCTTTTTTTTGATACAGCTCAAAAACCATAGGGAAAGCTAAACTAAACTTAGGAATTTCGGCAGAGATTGTATTCATACTTTTGAAGGGGGTTATGATTTTTTAAGAGTTTAGCTGTTGTTTAAGCCACCAACGCAATCTACCCCACAAAAATGGGACAAAGATGAGAGGATTATAGACAAATTTCCAGTCGCGTATCCAGTACATTCTGGGCATAGGTTTTTCTTTTGGACAATTTGGATCTAGAGCATCTCGAATCAAATCGTGATATAGTGGAACGAGATTTTTTGGGAGATTGTCTAGGGGAAAAAACTTTACTTCACGAGTTTCTAACGAAGTTTTCGGATTTCCTGAGGTGATTTCTGCTTCGAAAAGATAAGTAGTGCGGCTAAATGGACCAAAAGGGGAATAGAGGGCTACTTGCCGAAGTATTGCTATTTTGTAACCTGTTTCCTCCTCAAATTCTCGCTTTGCGGCCTCCTCAGCAGAAGAATCCTGCTCATCAATCGCTCCTCCGGCGAAAGCATATAAACGAACATCATCACGTTTAATTAAAAGCAGGCTTTTACGGTCTTTTGAGAATACAATAACAAGAACTGCTTTTTCTAAAGAGTGGGGGTTTTGCATGGTAAATCGCTTTCATCTTAAGGAAAGAAAGGATAAAAACCAATAGAGCTCTTTTTCAAAACCCTATTTGTTTGTTCTATGATGGTAAAATTTTTAGTTTTTTAAAAAAAAAGATGAAAAGATCTCTTTTTTACTCATCAATCTGATGAGCAATCAAGAGTTCTTTAAGGGCATCCAAAGTTCTTTTTACCGTGTCGATGATTTGAATATAACCTTCCCTTTGAATTTGATGAATTTTTTCCTGGGAACTGTCGATATGATCTGTGCCTAAAAGATGCACCATATCAGGAGTTGTAAAACCGCTATGAACCTCATCGAGATCTTTAGTAATCAAATTTAATATTCTTAAAAGGCTCAGATATTCTACATGGCATCGACCATCTGCTTCAGAAAGGTAACGAAAGACAATATTGGAGAAATTTCGAAACGTTTCTATTTGAGCTTTTGCGGCAGGAGATAAAGGTCTTTGCATATCAATAGATAGAGCCTGCAAGACTCGCTGGGTATTGTGGTCGTTGTAAAGTGGACGCATTTCCTCCAGTTCAAAAGCTATGTGGCGATTAGGCTCAACTCGATTAAGAGTCGATTTTGTAAGCAAAAGCTGGAGAAGTACAGACTCTGTTAAAATCGATAAGTGATAAAGAGTTTGGTGGACGATGGAAAAATCGACCATTTCTGTATTATCCGGATGAAGAATTTGGAGAGCTTCGCCAAGAGCACGCATCGATTTTTGAATTTTATTTGTCTGTTGTCGAAATCGCTCGGTTCGGATGAGATAATCTTGCCTTTTTTCTAAGGGGATTTTAGCGATGGACTTTTGGGTGAGCCTATTAACAAGATTATTAAAACTGTCAAATTGGGGAAAATTTACCCTGGGATGAAAGGTTGTTTTTATGGGCGAAGACAAAAAGGTTAGCCCGGACTGATCCAAATCTTTAGAGTAAATAGCTTTTAAACATTTAGCGACCAAAGAAAAAAAGATTTTCTGGTCTTTAAGAAATTTCTCTTCAATATTGGGGTCTAAATTTCTAGGGTTATGATGTGGGTAACACGATTCGAGAATCGGGTCAGCTGTAAGGCGATATTTGCGGTCCTTATCTAAAATTGTGAGAAGTTCCATCTCCTGGGGATCTAGGCTTAAAGAAGGGTGAACAATACTCAAAAGATCGTGTTTTTGTACACCATGTGGATCAAGTAATTTTTCTAAAAGATTATGAAAAAGATTTAGCGATTCGTCGTAGAATAGGATAGGGCTCTGATACAATTTGGAATCTTTTTTTAATGCTGCCATGGCATAAAGAATTGTGGGGTCTAGGCGTAACGTAAGAAATACGTGAATTAAGCTTGAGGTAATTGGTGTAGATCTAGATTCAAAATCCAGTGTTTCGGCCTCTATCGGACTAAAGTCTTCAATAAAAAGGGCTCTATGAGATTGTTGGCTTGATGAACGAGATGGTTTAGGTGGACAAGGGCTTGAGCAGGGTGAAGATTGACTTTTCTTCTTTTTTTTGCCACTTAAAGAGGGGGAAGGGGTGGATCGGGCGGATTCTTCATCGAATGAAACATAGCGGGAAAAGGGCTCTAGAATAATCGCTACAATATTGTTTCGGGAGCAAAGGGCTAGATGATGTTTTTTTAATAGAGCTTTACCTTGTTCTATAAAATCCTCTAGAGTCTTAGTCTCTAGAAGACTTTTTAAATCTATTCCAATCTTAATTGAAAAAGAGGCTGCTATTGGTGGATTTAGAATATTCTTGATGTTTTTTTTGATGAAAATAACTGCTTCAGAATCTAGGCCGAAGACACTTCCCTGAGTGGCATGAAAAAATCTGGAATTTAAATTCAGATCAATTTTTCTGCAAAAAGGGGTTTTGTGTAAAAAATCAATCTCATCATCAAGTTTTTTGAGAGCTTGTTGTAAACCTTGGTAAATTGATGATTCAAATCGGGGTTTATCGCTCTGGTCCAGGTAATCATAAAGTTTGATTATAAAATCGACTTTTTTTAGAGATGGTTCTTCTAAAATTTTCGCGGTCCATAAATCCAAAAGTCTAATATAGGCGCTTTTTGACGGATTAGATGCAAAAAGCTGATCTGCGGAATGAAGCGCTTTTTTAAGGTACTTGGAGTGGTCAACTACGAGGTTTTGTGTCAGTTTGGCTAATAAAGAAAATGGGATTTTGATATCTGTGATAAACTGTTCGTCGACTTTTTTGTCATAAGCCATAGATTTAAAGGTCTGATAAGCTTTTTGATAAACATCAAATCTTAGGGATATTTCATCAATAATCAATTCAAAAGGTTCAAGATCTAAGACTGCCTGCCTTAGGGACTTTATTTCCAAAATGCCATTTGAGTAGAAATCAAGAGACTTTACTGTGCTAACCATGAATGTGCCTCTTGATAGATGGTGCCTAATAGAAGAAGTGACGGTATCTACGTCCTCATCAAGCAGTTCCAATTCATGAATAAAATTTTCGGTTGTTATTCGATCCTCTGGATCTTCCACAAGTTCTAAAGCTAAAGACGCCGTTCTAAACAGGTATGAGAAAAGATCTCGACTTCTTTCGCCACAAGAAGCTACATACTCTAAAGTCGATTCCAGCCATTTAAAGGAATCTAAACGAAAATTGGGTAAGGGATCTATAAAGACGCTACTTGAGCCAAATTTTTTATCTAACGTTCCATCTAAAGGGCATGCAAAAACACAAAGGTTTTTTTTCGCAATAGCGTCTGATTTTAAAGCTTCACCAAAAGCTCGAAGTAGCTCAGAGAATAGGACAGTAGATGGCAAAGCGCCAATTAATTGAAAGAAGGTTTTTTGCTTTTCAATCATTTTATCAATTCCCGAAATCTGGGCAGAGATGTTTAGGATGGTTTCTTCGCGCCCAGGGAGTTTACCATCCAATAATTCGGTTTCAAAAAAGTTCCAGGTTAAAAGACAAAATTCTCGAAGGGAATAGATTAATTGTTTGTATTTTCTGACCCCATCGGCTTTTAAATTTTCTTCATTGGCGACGCTATATTCATCAAACAAGCGTTCAATTGCTCTTATTGCCTCCAGCATCAAAATCATATTGTGTCGCAAGGGATTCATCACAATACATCGTTGATTGAGGGTTGTTGCAATCAAAATAGGTGGCAAATCAGGTCCCAAATGGACTTCTAATTCTTGGGATGGGTTTTCCTGTGAAGAGAGTAACTTGTGCCTCAAAATAACCCCTTTTGAGTGGTAGGGAGATTTTTGTAATGCCACATCTTCAGCCTCAAAAGGGGTACTAGCTGTGGACGATCCTTGGGATAGGCGACAGTAGTCCTTGTAGTCCTTGGACGTCATTCCTGAGGGAAGCATATAAAAATCTCTTAAAATTCCCCAACATCATAACCTATTTTTTTTTATTAATAAAGAAAATAGAGGGGGGGGAGGCGTACTGCTAGGATCGCGGTACTACCCGTTTGGGTCTAAAGATGCACAAGCTCCTCAAAATGAATGGATAGTGCTTTTTTCAAGTTGAGATTGTCTGGCTTTTCGAGCGCGCCACTGGAGGCCAACCACTCCACGTAGCTTTTGGGTAAACGCTCTATCGGGGTTCCCCGATGTTTACCGAAAGGCATTGAGGAAACATCTTGTGGTGCCGCAAGGCGCTCCATAATGTCGTTGACCGAAAGGTCGTCTATCATGGCTAAAAAGATCTGGGCTAGCACCATCACGTCATCTAGAGCTCTGTGAGCCTGGTTTGCGCTTATACCATAGGCTTCTCGTAAATATTGAAGTCCATGACGTGGCAGATCTTTACGGTATTTACGGGCCCATTTTAGGCTGTCGATATACCTAAATTCAGGTAAAATGAGACTAGATCTTTTGAATTCTTCTTTTAGGAAAATTTTATCAAAAGCATCATTGTTATGGGCGACTAAAATAACATCACCCTGACAAAATTCTAAAAACTGCTCAGCAACATCTTTAAAAAGAGGCGCATTTGCAACCATATCATCTGTAATATTACAAATTGCGCTAGCTTCTGCTGGTATGGATACCTGTGGATTCACAAAGGAACAGAATGTTTTATTCAATGTGGCATCAAAAGCAGCAATCTCAATAATGCGATCCTTGTCTGGACGAACACCTGTCGTTTCGGTGTCGTAAAAGATAAGTCTAGTCATATGAGTCTATTATAGCCTTCGTTCGGATTTAGGGCTAGCAACAAAGCTTTGAAAGAGCTATTGATAAATTAATCCTCGAAAAGTTAGAGTTTGTTGTCATGCATGCCCCTTTAAGCAACTTTTCTTATACAGCATTTGATCCCTATCAGGTGCTGAATTCTATGGGTAAAGAAAAGGCCATAGAATTGCTTACTCACATGATTCGGATCCGTTATTTTGAAACATTTGCTGAAACTAGCTATCTTGAGGGGCTAGTCGCCGGTTTTTTTCACTCCTACATCGGACAAGAGGCTATTCAAGTAGGTGCTGTGGGCGCTGTGGGAAAGGATCACGGGCACTGGATTACAACTTATCGCTGTCATGCTTTGGCTTTACTAACAGGTTGTTCACCGGTTGCTGGATTTGCTGAACTTCTGGGAAATCAGCTTGGGTGTGCAAAAGGTAGGGGTGGCTCGATGCATTTTGTTACGGAGCGCATGCCTTTGGGTCAGGGAATTGTTGGGGGCCATACAGCACTGGGAACAGGTTTTGCATTCAAAAGTATCTATCAGGGCGATGATTTTGTAACCTACTGCTTTTTAGGAGATGGCGCCTGTGCTCAAGGGGTTTTTTACGAGTCTTTGAACATGGCCACTTTGTGGTCTTTGCCAATCGTATTTGTGATTGAAAACAATGTATGGGGGATGGGGACACACTATAAAAGAGCACTAGCTATGGATCCTATTGGTCCAAGTCTGGCAAAAACCTTTGGGATTGAGAGCCATTTACTAGACGGAATGAATGTTTTAGACAGCTATCAGTTGTTTAAAGAGGTTCATGAGCGGGTAAAAAAAACAAAAAGACCTGTAATCATTGAGGCTAAAACGCAAAGATTTAAGGGGCATTCCCGATCAGACACTGAATATTACCGAACTAAAGAAGATTTGGAGGCCATCCGATCACTAGATCCAATTGAAAAATTTAAAACAATCCTGATTCAAAACAACCTTGCTTCCCCTGAACAGTTAAAAGAGCTTGATGTGAGGATAAAAAACGAGGTTTATGAGTCTTTAGAGACTGCAAAAAAAGGGATGCCTTGTGATATTGGAGACATTGAAACTGGTGTAGAGGGGGATTAGGGGATGGGTCACATTGATGTTCGCGAGGCTATTCGGGCCGCTTTAAGAGAGGAGATGATTCGGGATCCAAATGTTTTTATTCTTGGAGAAGAGGTTGCCGAGTATGACGGTGCGTACAAAATCACTAAGGGACTTCTCAAAGAATTTGGGGCTAAGAGGGTAATTGATACCCCAATAGCCGAGGCGGGTTTTGCAGGTCTTGCCATAGGTGCTGCAATGGCTGGGTTGCGTCCTGTTGTGGAATTCATGAGTTTCAATTTCTCGTTTGTAGCTTTCGATCAGATTGTATCCAACGCTGCAAAAATTCAATACATGACGGGTGGGCTTTTTCATGTCCCCATCGTTTTTCGTGGACCAAACGGTGCAGGTCCGCGAGTTTCTTGCCAGCATTCCCATTGCGTTGCGGCCCTGTACTCCCATTTTCCAGGGTTAAAGGTTGTGGTTCCTTATACAGGAGCAGACTATAAGGGATTACTCAAATCGGCTATCCGCTCAACCTCACCCGTTTTGTTTTTGGAGCATGAGCTTGAGTACAATACCAAGTGGGATGTGCCCGATCACGATTTTATTGTTCCTATTGGTAAAGGGCAAATCTTAAAGGAGGGAAAAGATCTGACGATTGTCTCTTTTGGTCGCCCCTTAAAATTTTGTCTTGAGGCAAGAGAGCACTACTTAAAAAAAGGGATTTCAATTGAGATCGTTGACTTAAGAACTATCCGACCCCTCGATATTGGTATTGTTTTAGAATCCTTGAAAAAAACTCATCGACTGTTGATTGTTGAAGAGGGGCATAAAACCAACGGAGTTGGAGCAGAAATTACTGCTCAAGTTGCCCGATTGGGTATCCATTTACTGGATGCGCCGGTTGGTAGAATTGCCCAGCGGGAGACTCCTCTTCCTTATGCTGCAAATCTAGAGGCTTTATGTCTACCCTCTACAGACAGAATTATCGATGAAATTAAAACCCTGCTAAGATTATGAAGCGTTTTTTAAAGTTTGTGAAACTATCTCCAACCATGGTGGAGGGGGAAATCGTTGAATGGAAAGTTCAAGAGGGGCAACCTTATAAAAATGGGGATGTCCTTTTTTCGGCACAAACAGATAAATCGATAGTGGAATTTAATGCAATTGATGATGGAATCATCCGTAAAATTTTAAAAGGCCCCCATTCTGTATGCCGAGTAGGGGATCCGATTGCGATCGCAACTGACGAGGTTTCAGAGGATATTACTGCCCTAATAGACGAATTTGAAAAAGGGCAACAGTCAGTCCAGACACCGAGCGCACCTATAGAATCAAAGGAGAAGGTGACGGTCCAAGAGTCTATGCCTACTGCAACGATGATGGCCGAGCCCGAATTTCATTTTGCCCCTCCTTTGGAGAATTTGGCCCAAGTACAAGGGGGTACTGACTCTTTTGCAACCCCTTTTGCCAAGCATTTGGCCGATGAGCAGGGGCGAGATTTGAGGGGGGTAAAAGGGAGTGGTTATCAAGGGATGGTAACAGCAAAAGATGTAGAAAAGGCCCCCTCTTTACAATATGCAAAAATTCGTTCTAAGACACCACTTGAGGCTAAACCGGGTTCTTATACTACAATACCTCTAACACCGATGCGCAAAGCGATAGCCAAGCGTCTGCAGCAGTCAAAACAGTTTATCCCCCATTTCTATGTGACCCATGTTGTTGAAACTGCAAAACTGATGGAAACAAGACAGCAATTGAAGGACTTTGGGATTGAGTGTACAGTCAATGATTTTATACTTAGAGCAACAGCACTCGCCTTGCGGGAACACCCTGAAGTGAATAGCGGATTTGACGCAAAGAACCAGGCAATTGTTCGTTTCCTAACGGTAGATATCAGTGTTGCCGTTTCTATTCCTGAAGGATTGATCACCCCGATCGTGCGCGTTGCCGACTATAAAAGCTTAGAAGAGCTTTCCAAAGAGGTCAAATTTTTGGCTAAAAAAGCAAAAGAGGGGACGCTTAAGCCTGAAGAGTACCAGGGAGGATCTTTCACTCTTTCTAATTTGGGAATGTACGGAATAGAGTCTTTTATGCCTATCATCAATCCACCCCAAGCGGCTATTTTAGGAGTAGGTGGGGCTATTAAAGGGGAAATGCGACTGACACTAGCGGCAGATCATCGAGTAGTTGATGGGGCCGATGCGGCGAAATTTTTATCAACGATGAAAAAGCTATTGGAAAATCCAGCGCTACTTATTCTTTAAAAAGGCACTATAAAGTGTCTTTATATCTTGGGTGACGTGCAAGTTTTCAAATTTAGAGCCACTTATTGCGTCTAAAATAGACAAATCCTGCAACCGTGCCCCCAAATATGAGGATGAGGATGAAAAGCCAGGCATTAGCCAGATCTTGGCCAGGCAAACTAATATTCATCCCATAGATGCTTGCAATCATGGTAGGTATATTCAAGATAATTGTGAGGGCAGTAAGCAGTTTGATAGTCTTATTGAGCTGATTAGTAAAAATTATCTGATAGGAATTGCGAAGACGCGCTAGACTACGCATATTGATTTTACAAAGGTCTTCGGACTGTCGGATTGCATGGACAAGGCCCTCAATCAAATCTTGATCTTCTTCAATAAGGGCAGAAATTTTACCAATACTGATGAGGTCGAAGACACCTCTTAAAGGCACCAAGGCAGATAAGTATTGATTCAAATTTTCCTCGTAAATAGTCATCGCATTGATATCATCGCTGTCAATTTGTCCAAGATCCTTTTCCTGGTGTAAAACATTTGAACGTATCAATTTGATGTTCACGGTGTATTCTTGAGTAATTTTTCCTAGAAATAAAACCATTAACCTCGTTTTTTGGGAGGTTAAAAGATCGCTTTTTCGATTGACTACATTTTTGACTAATGAGCTTTTTTCAGTACAAATAGTAATGAAGTAGTCTTTGGATAATACCATAGCAAAGGTAGTTGTATAAAGCCCGATATCCGTTGAAGTAGTTGTTTTGGAGGGGTAGCGAGTAATTACAATAGCCACGTCATCAAAAGTTTCAAGGCGAGGAATTTCGAATCGGTCAATACAATCGATGAGATCAGCTACATCAATGTTGATCAATTGCGCTATTGTAGTGATATCTTGATTCGTTGCCATATCAATATGAATCCAGCATCCAGGGCGGGGGTCATCGACTACCTGAAATTGATCCTGCTCGGTCTGTTTGATATAGTTTGTAATCATAGGTTCTTTCGGCCCTTATTTATTTTCAAGGGCGTCTACTCGTTTAAATAGCTGATCCAGCTTTTTAAGTCGTGCATGAAGTCTACCCTGCTCCATAGCGGGTCCTGCGGGCAATCCTACATACATTCCACCCTCTTTAATGGAGGTCATGACACCCGATTTTGCCCCAATTTGAACGTCAGATGCTATATGAATGTGGCCATTAAGCCCAGCTTGACCACCAATTTGGACACGGTCCCCCACTTTTGTTGAACCGGCTATGCCCACTTGCGCGACAATGAAGTTGGCCATCCCAATCTCCACATTGTGTCCAATCTGTACAAGATTATCCACTTTAGTCATGCGTCCAATACGTGTTGCTTTGAATCGGGCACGGTCGATTGTCGTTCCGGAACCAATCTCAACGTCGTCTTCAAGAATCACTTTACCATAGTGCTCCAACTTTACGACACCTCGGTGAGGATCCGATTCATATCCAAAACCACAACCGCCAATCACGCAATTTGGCTGAAGAATCACCCGATTTTTGATGATGACCTCTTCACGGACAGTGACATTTGCAAAGAGGTGGCAGTGCTTACCGATTTGGACCAAGGGATAAAGGACACAGCCAGCATCGATGCGGGTAAAATCGTCAATTACAACCTCTCGGTCAATTACAACATGAGGACCAATTACTACGTTATCCCCAATTTTAGCGGTTGGGTCTATGACAGCGGTTGGGTGGATGTTTTTAAATGCGGAGCGTATGTCACGATCGCTAAAAATAGTTTTTAATACGGTTTGAAATGCTAAAGAGGGATTGGGATGTATGAGGAAAGTCTTATTCTCGTAGATTTCTGTTTCACCATCAATAATGATCACGCTAGCTTTGGAGGAGGTAAATTGGGAATAGTATTTGTCATTGGAGTAAAACGATATGTCTTTTGAATTTGCACAAAGTAGTTCATCTGCTCCCGTGATTACGGTGCTGGAGTCTCCTACAACTTTTGCATCAATTAGTTGGGCAATTTGTAGAGCTGTAAATTCTTTTGACGGGGAAGATTTCAGGAGCATAAGGTTGAACCTAAAAAGGGTTTGAAGAAGAATACAAAACCCCTCCTGAGAGGGGTTTGAAGTTTATTTTGACTCCATAGAGAAGATGCGGTCCATCTCTTTGATGACAAATTCTGTAACATCGAGATCGTTTGTAGAAAAGAATGCAGCTTCCGATTGAAGAATGGATTCAAGATGTCGCTCTTTTGCAACTTTTTCTGCAGCTTTTTTAATCTCTGTATGGATGGAATTGTACATTCTACCCTGAGATTGCTGCAGTACTTGGTAGTATTGAGATTGAGCTTTTTTAATATCTTCAATCTGATTTTGATAGGTCTGGTTTAGCTCGTCGATTGCTTGAGGAGAAAGGGCATCCAGGTAGTCTTGGTCTGAACGCTTTCTATGCGTCTCGTTTAGTTGCGCTTCAAGATCTTTGAGAACCTTTTCCATCTCTGTTTTTTGTTTCTCTAAGAGCTCTCGCTCTTTTTTCCCACGTAGACTGGAAGAGACACAAGTTTCAAAATTGACAAAACCATAAGCCGTTTTTTGGACTTTCTCTTTTGCGCTTAGGGGCAAAGCCGATATACCTACAAGGGCTAAGCTCATGATCAAGCGATTAAATGCCATACTCACCTTTATTAATTTAAAATTTTACCCATTCTAAAAAGCAGTTCCCATAGAAAAGAAGACCGTCTCAGTTATACGATTAATCCCACCATCTTTACGCATAGGAAATCCAATACCAACGGTTACAGGAGCACCGCGACCAATATCAAGGCGCACGCCTACTCCGCCAGTTGGGACAAATTGACCAATCTGCCAACGTTGGCTAGAAATAGATCCTCCATCCACAAACGCAAATAAATCAATAGGCTTAGCAACTTTAACTGCTACTTCTGCAGAAAGCAAGAGAGAAGTGATACCGCCTGTTGGGTTTTCAGGATTGCCCTCAAGCTGATCCTTTGCACTACCATCAGGGTTTGTAGCCACTGTTGCGTCGAGGGGAAATAAAGGTCCAAGCGCCCCTGGTTTGATTCCTCTTACCGAGTCAACACCGCCCAGGAAGAATCTCTCGGAGGCGGGAACATCTACTGCCTGCCCACGCCCTAATGGAAGCAATACTTTATATTCTCCACGAATTTTGAGCGTTGCCCTTCGGCCTAAGGGGAAGTAAATGCTATTTAAGCTGGCTAAACGGATGATAGGGAACGTACGGGGAACTTCCCAGTGACGTCGAACTACGGCGTCTGCTTCAGTATCAATGATCAGGCGGACACCAGAGTGGGGCCTAAATGCGTTGTCTGTAGAGTCAAAAGCAAGGTTCGGACCTCCACCAGCAACAACCCCGTTATTTCCCTTCAATTCTTGAACAGCCGGAGGTGCTGAGGATTTAACGCGGGTAAATGAGTCACGAACACGCCCTTTGAGGCCAGCACTCGCATAACGGGCAAGAGGATAACCTGCAAAAAGCTGGAAGGCAACGCTATCAACGTTGTAATCGTTAGATTGTACACTGCTTGTCCCATAAGTGACATCAAAGCCTAATCTCCAGTTGGAATCGTTATAGTTCGGGTCAGTCCAGTTGATACTATAAGATTGTTCTTTAGCACCAATTTGCGCTTTCAAGCCAAGAAGCTCTCCACCACCACGAACTTTAGAAATTCCCTGGTGCCACCATGTAAGAAGCCCTTTGTGATTGAAGTTATTTTCGGAAATATCCAATCCACCGTACACACTCTCAGTTGAGCTGAATCCAAAGAAGAGGCGGGCAGAGCCGGTACCTTTCTCTTGAACGTCGATGATGACGTCTCGGTATTCATCCCCCAAGGTTTTGCTCGGTTCTTTTACAGCTACAACGTCAACAGTTTTGAAATAGTTCATCGACTGCAGCCGCATTTGCGTATACTGCAATTGAGAGGAGCGATAAACTTGGCCTGGCACAAGCTCGCATTGCGACAGGATAATACGAGTCTCAGTGTTGTTGTTACCCCGCACTATGATGCGACCAACTTTGAACACTTTAGATTCGTTGATAATGAATAAAATATCGATCCGGTTTGTGTCAAAATTGTACTCATAAACGTACTGGACGCTCGTTTCGATCATCCCCTCATCGCCATAAAACTCTTTAAGTTTTTTGGACATTGCCATCAACTCATCCTGAGAGTAAGGCTTGTCGTTGCGGATATCCTGCTCGATGATTTCTCGGACACGATCTGGCTCAAAATAGGTATTGCCCTCAAATCGGATGTTACCGAAATAATAGCGGTCCCCTAGCTTGACATGAATAATAACCTTGCGCTGGTTCTTACCAAGATCGATCACTTCTATTTCTACTTCAGCATCGAGAAAACCTTTGTTTTGGAGGTAGTGGAGGATGATGAGCTGATCTTGCTCCAAAAGGGCGCGATCGACTTTACCAGACCCGGTCAAAAAGCTGATCATACTCAGCTTTCTTGTCTGAATCATTTCCAAAATACGGTGGCGCAGGGGATTATCCTCAATTCCTTTGATTTCAACCTCATGGACAAATCCTTTGGGACCAGGGTAGATATCAAGGTAAAGGGTGCCTTGGTTAAGATCGTTTACCTGTTCTTTTGTGACAACACGAATGTCGTAGTAACCAAACCGGATGTAGGCCTCTTTGATATTAGCTACCGCACTTGCGATCATCTCGGAATCGTAGGGCTGATTGATCGATAATTCAGCTTCTGTGCATGCAGCTAAGATTTTCTTGTTAGAAAGTTTTAAGTCCGCATTTGGGGGGCCCAAAACAATTTTTGCTAGGACTGTTT
>RGYU01000004.1 GCA_010031885.1 Chlamydiota bacterium
CATTTGAAGTAGACCCAATCCACTTTCTTGGTGGGCTGAGGAGGCTAAGGAGGCCTCCGCCAAACTGGTTCGAAAAGATTTTCTTAGGGATAAATGGACAATTTCATAGAAGTGGACATTTCTAAACCCACCCGCATGCAACCTTAGGCGATCTTGATCTTTACCGCAAAGAAACCTATCGATTTCTTCGTTCAACAGTCCAGACCGAATCTGAGAAAATTTGTCATGGATCTCTTCTTCGAAGGTTTTGTGCACACCAGACAATTCAGACATGTCAGCCACCCAACGGTCGGAGCATTGCGATCCAGTAGAACTCAATTCCCTTACCTTCATCAAGAAATCTTCATCGTTTTTTTTCAGTAAATTTCTGAAGCAAAGATTCGCTATTTTGTTAAAAAGATTTAAACATGGAGGCACCTGGTCTATAAATCGGCCGGTTTTGTAACCCGTGATGAGTTTATTCAAGCCTGGAAATTGTTCAATATCTCTTTCCAACTTCTTGAGCCTTTCTAAAAGAAGCTGTGAGATTTCTTCAGGCTGACAATTTTCCAAACCATCGTCAATTTTTTTCTCAAAAATATCGGGAATGCGGTGAATGGAGTCGGGATCAAACTCTATCCAAAAAAATGCGCGGGATGGATTTTTTATGTGTTGAACCCAATCTTGAACGAGATCTTTATCTACAACTTTTAGGTGAGGAGTTTCGAGCCAGACCCAAAGGGGACGCCGGATCAGCAGATTACTTATCCGTGTCGCCAAACCTAAAAGAGCGAACCCTTTCTTGATGAGAAACCATCGGGATTGAATGGGGGTAAGCAAAATGTAAATAGGGTCGAAAAATTCTAAGCTTTGGATCAAACGGTGCACCTTTAAAGGGAGCATCTGTCTTCTTTGGATCTGGGAACAGACAAGTCCAGTCAAAAAACCGGCAGCGACAAGATAACAACTGAGTTGGTAAAATACCACTACATTGATGACATCCAAAACTAAGGAATAGGGGGCTAATTTCTGAAAGGTTCTACCGACTTTTCTAGCCATCGAGGACTGGGGAGCAATTGCCAAAAGACAAGGTGATACTAAAGAAAAAAGGGATGCATTAAGAATCTTATCCCGATGTTGGGGGTATTGCAGAGCTAAACGATCTGTACAAGTGTTCATTTTCCCCACCATCAGTTGAGATACTTGAAGCGGCAACTGACCATCTAACTCGGCTTGTTTTAAATCCAAATCGGTAGAGTATGCAGTATTGATTGTGGAGGCTAATTCGGATATTTTGTGAAAATCAGATAAAGACAAATTAGACAAACGCACCGATTACCCCTATTCTTCAAGTTATTTGCTCTAAGGAAGGAAAATTTTAGTAAAAATTTAAAACATTTTCGGATTTAAAGAAATATAAAAAAAATTTTTATATTAGCTTAGTAAAATTTTTTTTAAAATAGAAAATTGGTACAAAAGGGGCGATTACGTTAAACTGCCCAGATGCTCGAAACTCTATCCGGAACAATTGACCAGATTGTCTACCAAAATGAAGAGAACGGTTACACTGTTGCCCGATTGAAAAGCCCAGTTCATAAAGAGGCTATTGTCATCGTTGGTAGTTTGATGCCGATTGCTGCGGGTGAAATCATAACAGCAGATGGCACTTGGAAACACCACCCCTCATTTGGCAGGCAATTTGTCGTAGATGCCTTTGAGATCAGTCTCCCAAAAGATCTAAAAGGGATTGAGCGATACCTAGAATCGGGTGCGATTAAAGGGATTGGGCCGACTTATGCCAAGAGGATTGTAGATTATTTTGGAACCAAGACTTTCGATATCTTAGACCACAAGATTGAACGATTGGAAGAGGTCGAAGGGATAGGAGAAAAAAGGCTCGAAAAAATCAAGGCCTCCTGGGTTGAGCAGGGTGCCATTCGGAATGTGATGGTTTTTTTACGCGGACACAATGTCAGCTTATCGATGGCGCAAAAAATTTATCGTCGCTACAAAGAGCAGACACTTGAAATCATCCAAAATAACCCCTACCAGCTTGCACGGGACATCCATGGCATAGGCTTTAAAACAGCTGACGCGTTAGCACAAGAGATAGGCATCGACAAAGAGTCAAAAGATCGTATTCAATCGGGAATTGAGCACATATTGCGCGTTTTATGCGATGAGGGGCACTCCTGCTATCCCCTATCGGGTTTAACTAAACATGGCAGCACTCTTTTAGAGGTGGAAGAGGAGCTCATCAAAAAAGAGGTGCAGCCACTCATTTCAGGCGGACGGCTGATTGGACTGTTTCCCCATGAACATTGCGAGGACATGATCCTTTGGACCAAGCAGATGTTTGAATATGAAATGTCTATTGTTGATGAAATTGGCCGCCTCATAAACAGCCCCTGTTTTTTGAGATCTGTCGATAGCGAAAAAGCAATTGATTGGGCCCAAGAAAAACTCAACATTGAATTCGCTTCTGAGCAAAAATGGGCAATTGAAAAAAGCATGCAGGACAAGATCCACATCATCACAGGCGGGCCGGGGACAGGAAAAAGTACGATCACAAACGCGATATTAACCCTATCTGAAAAAATCACCACAAAAATTCTATTGGCGGCACCTACAGGTCGAGCAGCAAAACGGCTAAGCGAAATCACAAGGAAAAAAGCTTCCACTATACACAGCCTTTTAGAGATGGATTTTACCCAAGGAGGTTTCAAAAGAAACCGGACTAATCCTTTACAGTGTGAACTTTTGATCATCGATGAAGCGAGCATGATTGATACTCACCTCATGTCCTCCCTTTTAAAAGCGATCCCAACCAAAGCCAGGGTGATCATAATCGGAGACATTGACCAGCTCCCCAGCGTTGGCCCCGGTTCAGTCCTCAAAGATCTTATTGAATCCGAGACGATCCCTACAACTCGCCTAAAAGAGATTTTTCGCCAAGCTAAAGGATCGCGAATCATCCGAAACGCCCACAAGGTGAATCAGGGGCAGTTTCCCGAGCTTGAAGAGGACCCAAAAAGCGATTTTTGGTTCATAGCTCTTGAAAAACCGGAAGAGATCATGGCACGGATATTACATCTGGTCACCGAAAAGCTACCCGAGACCAAAGGGTTCCACCCCTTTGAGGAGATTCAGGTCCTCTCACCGATGAAAAAAGGGGTTTTGGGTACCCTTAACCTAAACATCGCACTTCAAGATAAATTGAACCCCTCCCTAAAAAGGGTCACTAAAATGGGTCGCACTTTCCGTCTTGGCGATAAAGTGATGCAGATCCGAAACAATTATGACAAATTAGTCTTCAACGGGGACGTGGGGCGAATTGTTGAAATTGACGAGAAAGAAGAGGAGCTTGTTGTTCAATTCGATGGTCAACAAGTTGAGTATAATTTTACAGAAATCGACGAGTTGATATTAGCCTACGCAGTGAGTGTCCACAAATATCAAGGGAGTGAGTGTCCTGTCATTGTGATGCCCATCCACACGTCTCATTTCAAGCTTTTGGTAAAAAACCTGGTTTACACCGGTATCACAAGGGGAAAAAAGCTCGTTATTTTAGTCGGTTCCAAAAGGGCCGTTGCAATGGCCGTGAAAAGTGTATCCACGGATCAAAGGTTCACAGGGCTAAAAAATTTCCTTCAAAAAAATCTTGATAAACTGCATCAACCCGCGTTAGTTGACAAACAACAGTCCCTTTTTGAAGAACAGCCTTTAGAGGCTTTTTAATTCTTTTTTTTAGGTGTTTTTTTTTGCTCTTCTGCATATTTATCCCATATATATGCTATGAGATTTCCGATGACAGGTATAATGGATACACTCCAGGTGGCGATAGCCCTAAATTTTGCAGTCGATATTTGGGAATTTTTGTCTTTTCCAAAATCGGTAAGATTCCTCTTAATTAAATGATGGTTTATCCATCCCAAATAAATTAAAACAGGAATTGCGAGGATAGTAGAGAGTCCGGGGATATACTTACAAACCTTGATCCTATTGTCTGAACTCTTTATTTGCTCCACTTTTCGTGAGCCTAGTTTTCCAGTCGGTTCTTGATTTTGTTGTGAAAAATTAGTTTCTTGCCCTGTCGGTCTTATTCTAGTCACATGATCCTCTACCATTTTGACACATATAACTTTATTTAATATTTTGCAAATGAATCCTAAGCTTTTTTAAAAAAAATTATTCTATTCAGGATAAGTACAATATGAAAAAAATAAGCCAGCATAAAACATATATGTGGGAACCATTCGTTTGCCTTAAACCCCAGCTTTAGTTAAAAATAGATACTATAATGAGATGAGAATGAATAAGATGCGCGCGGTTGTGATCTTTTCTGGCTGTGGCCACAAAGACGGGACGGAGGTAAATGAGGCGGTCCTTTCCTTAATGGCATTAGAAAAAAATGGAATAGACTGGGTCGGTTTTGCTCCAGATGAGTCAGTACCGGCTTTATCCCACTTAAAAGGGGTGAAAAAAGAGCTTCTTAACAGAAATTCTATGGAGGAGGCTGCTCGCATTACCCGTGGTAATGTACTTCCTTTAAATGACCTTAAGCCTGAATCATTTGACGTTTTAGTGATGCCAGGAGGATTGGGTGCTGCGAACGTTTTATCAAATTTTGGGACCAAGGGGTTTCAAGGTGAAGTTAGAGCGGAATTAAAAAAAGTGATCCTTTCATTTCATCAAAACAAAAAGCCAATCATTGCGATCTGTATATCCCCTGCAATAGTTGCCCTGGCCCTAAATAAAGTAAACAATCTTCAAATTACACTTGGAGCCGATCTTTCGTTTCAAAAACAAAACCCAACCATTCACTTTGAGATTGCTCAAGCTGATGAATGCGTGGTGGACCCTTTTAATCGGATTGTATCAACGCCGGCTTTCATGATTGAAAATGCCAATCGCTTTTCTATATTTACCGGAATTGACCGGGCAATACAGGCAGCACTAAGAATGAATGACTAGAAAAAAATGTAATTAAATAAAGACGAATAGATTCTTAAAATTTGAACAAAAAATCTTAATAACCCCTTTAAAAAAAACCATTTTTTTTGGCATGATGCATCCAATCAAGGATTCTATATGCAAACAAATAGATCTATCGGGCCATCAAAAACAGTAATAGAGGATCATTTTGCCGACAAAAATTTATCCAGAAAAATTTCGAATTATTTTACAAAAACGGTCCAGTCTATCGCAACAACTTTAATTATCGCCTTGGGAATCATTTTGATGGGATGCGCTTTATATACAATAGTCAAAACATCCTCAAGTCTCATAAAATTTGCGGTAAAAAGTAACCCTTTCTCCCAAAAAGGGATCTCTAACTCTAAATTTTTACTCGATTGCCTGGGGGATCTGATTCTAAATACACCCCTTTTCCTTGTAGGCAGAAAGATTTTTAGATTTGGAGCAGAATCTTAGAAAAGGGCTCCATTTGGTGCCCCTGAATCTACGAAATTTTCCCTCCAGAGGGGGCGTGAGCAAAAGAGAGCAATTCAAATTTTTCACCCTCTAAAACAGAAAGGATCATTCCGTGGCTTTCAATACCCATCATCTTTCTAGGTTTTAAATTTGCTACAATCGCAACCTTCTTGCCCACTAAAGATGCATGGTCTTGTACAAACTGACGAATACCGGAAAGGATGATTCTTCTTTCGCCTGCAACATCAAGAGTGAATTGCAAGAGCCGATCGCTCTTAGGAACTAGTTCACACATCAAAACATCTGCAACCCTTAAGTCTACTTTTTCAAAATCAGAAAACTCTATCAGGGACTTTTGGGCTGGTGCCGTAACAGAGCTAGCGGTGGCTGGCGTTAGTTGAGCCGTTTCATTCAAATTGGACACATTTGTCTCTTTGGCTAAAGGTTCAAGTTTATGGAAGAGGGGCACGGGTGGACGAATTGCCAAAACAGGTGAATCCATCCCCTCATTTCGCTTTGGAATCGTATCGATACCCAAATAACTCCAAGCTATAGAGGTTGAAAAAGGCATTAATGGGCCCATCTGAATCAATGTAGCTTTTACAGCTTTTATGCAACACCACAACACTGTTTCCAATCTTTTGCGATCTGCTAGCTCCTTAACGAGGGCCCAGGGCTTTTGATGGTCAAAATAGCGATTGGATAGCTGTGCAATCTCTAGAAGAACTTCGGCCCCCTTTTTAATCGAAAAGCCCTCGTATGCTTTTGCCCCATCCTGAAGCAGACGATCTAGCTCCAAAAGAAACTGATGATCATCTTCATTGAGGTTACCTTGATGCGGCACATGCCCTATTCGGGTGTGGATAAAACTTAAGGTGCGATGGATATAATTTCCCACTTTCCCAACAAGCTCCGCATTTACACGGACAACCAGGTCTTCAAAAGAAAAATCACAATCTTGGTGTTCCGGTGCAATCAAGGAGAGGTAAAAACGTAGCTGATCCGGAGAAATCCACTTGAGCATCGATTCTAGATCAAGAGAATTACCGCTTGACTTACTGAATTTTTCCCCTTTAAGATTCAAGAACTCGTTGACCACGAGATCATCCACCAATTTGTAAGAGGTGTCTTGCCCCATGATCATCGCCGGGAAAAGCACCGAGTGGAATGTGGTATTATCTTTGCCAACAAACTGAACATAACGGGTCTTAGGATCAAGCCAGTAGGAGGCAACAAGATCTGGATCTTTATCATAGGTTGCGCTGATATAGCCTATAGGCGCATCGTACCAGACGTACAAAACCTTCCCTTTTGTATTTGGCAAGGGAAGAGGGACACCCCAATCAAGATCTCTAGTGATACAGCGTGGTTTCAAATCTTCGATGTATTGTCTACTAAAATTCATGGTGGAGGGTTTGAAATGACGGGTCTCAAGCCATGTTTTCAGCTGATCCTTGAATAAATCGAACCGGAAAAAGTAATGCTCTGTTTCCTTAAGTTCAAGGGGGCTTAAGCTCATTTTTGATACTGGGTTGATCAAATCGGTTGCTTCAAAACTTGCACCACACTTTGTGCATTCATCTCCTCTTGCCGCTACATATCCACATTTTGGGCATGTTCCTACGACATATCGGTCGGCCAAAAAGCGCCCTTCTACAGGGGAATAAAGTTGATGGATCGTCTTTTTTTCAATCCAGCCATTTTTCAAATGCTCTAAAAAGATCTCTTGAGTTCTTTTAGCATGATGATCCAATGTTGTGCGTGAGTAGTGGCTGAATTCAATTCCCATCCGCATGAACAAAGAGCGATTGATTTCGTGAAAATGATCTACCTGTTGCTTAGGAGACCTTTTGGCCTCTTCAGCTTTTATGGTGATTGCAATCCCATATTCATCAGAACCACAAATGAACAGGCTATCTTGGCCGGTACTTTTAAGGTAGCGGTGATAAATATCCGCGGGCAAATACGCACCTGCCAAATGGCCCACATGAATTTGGCCATTTGCATACGGTAAGGCAGCGGTAATCAATGTCTTTTTATGTTTGTTCATAGGGCACCAAGTATAGCAACTTAAAAGATTTTAGGCACTATGAACGCCTTGACGAGACAGATTTTACCGAAAAAAATGACTCAATTTAACCTCTTTACCAGCACGGATCTCATGCCGGGCTTTACCGATCAATCCTTGCGCCAATTTAAAAAGGTCTTTTGTCTCTACGAGGTAAGATTCTGTTGTGAGAGCTTTATGGGAATTCTTCATTGGATTCTATGAACCCCTTTACTTTATTGTAACAAACATCTAGATCATCGTTGATAACTTGTTTATCGTAAAGATCCTTTTTCGTCATCTCATAGCTTGCCCGCTCAATCCTGCGATCTATCTCTTCCATGGTATTTGATCCACGACGCATCAAGCGGGTTTTGAGAACGTCTAGGCTTGGGGGAAGGATGAACAGCGTTAAGATAGGAATATGCGCATTTTTTAACGAGAGCATTCCATCTACGTCAACAACAAAAAGTAACGGCTTTTTTGCCTCTTGGATCCGTTTCAGCTTCGTTCCATAAAGATGACCGAAGATCTCTTTGACCTCTACAAACTCCCCTCTTTTGACCATTTCATGGAACTCGCTGTCTGATACGAAATCGTAGTCTACCCCTCGTACCTCTTTGACCCTTCGGGGACGAGTTGTGCAAGAAATATTACGCTCACAAATCCCCTCTCTAATCAGCCGATCAGCGATGGTGGATTTTCCTACTCCGGATGGTCCGGACAATACGATATGTTTCATTTGATATTTTTGTAGATCCTTTAGAAATTAGTTTGCTAAGTCCATTTGAACGAATCGTTCCCCTATAGGTATCTTCATGAAGTTTAAATAGTTTCTTACAGGGGCAAAAGAGGTCCTATGGATAGGACTCAATCCATTCTGTTTGATTAAATCTAGATGCTCTTTTGTTCCATATCCCTTGTTTTTTTTAAAATTCCACTTGGGATATTTTTTATCCAGTTCATACATCAGCTTGTCCCGTGTTACCTTCGCCAGTACAGAAGCTGCCGCTATGCTAAGACAAAGGCGGTCACCATCTACGATCGTCTTCAAGGGGATGTTTATTTTTGGGGCACAATTTCCATCAATGAATACAAAATCGGGCTTAACTGAAAGTTTTTGTACCGAAGTCTTCATCCCCTCCAAAGTTGCTTGGAGAATATTAATCCGATCAATTTTTTTGTGATCTATGATGCTAATGGCGAAATGAATGTCCGGATGATTTGTGAGAATATGAAAAAGCTCTAGACGCTTTTTTTCTGTCAGTAATTTACTGTCATTAAGGTCTTCAGATCGATAAAAAGGGGGAAGGATACATGCAGCTACGACAACGGGGCCAGCAAGCGGGCCTCGACCTGCTTCATCCACACCTGCAATGGTGTTGAAGCCTGAATTTCTGGCCTCGTTCTCGTAAAAATAGAGGGACATCTATTTCGCTTTTGGAGCGATTCTATCCTTAACACGCGCTTTAGCACCAGTTTTGTGCTCAAGGTAGTTCAGCTTAGCACGACGTACTTTACCACGACGCTTCACTTCCACTGTGATTTTTGGGCTGTGCACAAACATTGTACGTTGTGTCTTATATCCACCAGCAGTTCTTAAAACAGTAAATGTCTCAGAAAGACCGCGACCTTTACGGCCAATTACTGTACCTTCGTATACCTGGGTACGCTCTTTGTCGCCTTCCGTAATTTTCAAAAGAACTTTAACGGTGTCGCCTGGAGCGAAAGCAGCCACATCAGCTTTCATGTGGGCCGCGTTGATTTTTTCAATGAGTTGGTTCATAGTTTTTTCTCAAATTCAAGTCGGGTCGAACCCGAAGTGTCTTAGCCTTCCCCTCTTTTGCTCGCCACTCGGCAATCTTTTTATGATCACCTTGGGTTAGAACTTCGGGCACTTTGACCCCACGAAATTCGCAAGGTCTTGTATATTGGGGGCAATCAAATCCCCCGTCGTTTGTGTGAAAAGAATCTTCCAACGCAGAAAGCTCGTCGCCCAGTACACCCGGAATAAACCGGACTAAGGCGTCGATTACCATAAGAGCTGCAGGACAACCAGAGGTTAGAACGACGTCTCCGATACTGACCTCTTCAGTCACATTCAGATCGAGCACTCTTTGGTCGATCCCCTCATAGTGACCACAAAGTAATACCAGGTGGTCCAACTTCGCAAATCTCTCTGCCATCTTCGCATCAAAGAGTTTTCCTTGAGGCGTTAGATACACAATATGGGCATCATGCGTTCGAACGTAATCAATTGCTCCTTGGACCGGTTCTGGCATCATCACCATCCCGGGTCCGCCACCGTAGGGCCTATCATCGACCTTGCGATTTTTATTGTCGGCAAAATCTCTAATATCAACCTGGTGAATACTCACTAACCCCTTCTCAACGGCCCTTTTCAAAATACTTGTATTAAGAGGGCTTGTGAAAAAGTCGGGGAATAGCGAAAGGATACTAATCTTCACGTTTCTTTTTTAACTGTTTTTCTCGTCTGTCTCGGATAAAATCCAAAACTTCAGGGTAACGGGTTTTAAACAGATCTACAACGCTTTCAGTGAGTTCAGCGCCAACGCTTACCCAGTACTGAATGCGCTCTCTGTCAAATTGCATTTTTAGGGAATCCTCTACTTGGTGGGGATCGTAACTACCTAAATTCTCGATCAAACGCCCATCTCGTGGGAAGCGGGTATCTGCCGCAATCAAGCGAAACTTGGCGCAATTTCTGCGGCCGGTACGCGACAAACGGATTTTCACTGCCATAATTGGTTAATAGTCTCCTTAAAATGTTTAACATTCTACAGTAAAACGGAAATAACGACCAGAGAAAAGAGGCTAAAAAAGTCCCCCGAGTCCCCCGAAGGCCTTAAATTTTTTCTTTAACTGTGGAATATTTTTTGAAAATTGCTTTGCTTGCTTAAATCCTTTCACTAAACGATTGACCTCCTCAATCGTTGTGCCAGATCCCTTAGCAATTCTTTGACGCCTTCCATGGTCAATTTCGGTATCCCCTAATCTTTCCTTGAAAGTCATTGATAAAATCATTGCTTTAGCTTTTTTGGAATCTTTTTCCAGATCAAGATCCTCAGGCAGGTCGGGCATCCCGGGGATCATTTTGAGCAAACCCTTCATGGGACCAAGCTTGCTAAGCTTGTTCATTTGCTCTAAAAAATCCTGGTAGGAAAAAGATCCTTGCAAAAGTTTTTTTTCTAAGTCAGGAACTTGGTCTGAGTCAAAAGTAGTCTGTACTTTTTTAACAAGATTGATGACATCGCCCATCCCCAAAATTCGGTCGGCCATTGAAGAGGGGTTAAAGACCTGAATATCTGCTATACCCTCCCCGATCCCCTCAAATTTTAAAGGGCATTTTGTCACTTCTAAAATAGAAATAGCAGCACCAGCACGGCTTGTCCCATCAAGCATAGTCAAAATAGATCCCGTAATCCCGACCGCTTTGTGAAATTCATCTGCAGTTTTTACCGCATCTTGCCCTGTTGCAGCGGACGCCACGAACAGAATCTCTTGCGGTTGTGTCAAATCTTTGATTTGGCGAATTTGACCCATCAATGCTTCATCGATGTGCAAGCGTCCTGCTGTATCAATGATGGCTATATCATGCTCATTTTTTCTGGCGAATTCCAGACCGGCCTTTACTACCCGGACAGGATCTTTTTCATCAAAGTCACAGTAAACTGCTACATGTGCTTTTTGAGCAAGAATCTTGAGCTGTTCTATCGCCGCAGGTCGCTGTAAATCAGCGGCAATAATTAGAGGGCTTTTATTATATTTGTTGCTTTTTAGCATCGCTGCAAGCTTGACGGCCTGAGTAGTTTTCCCTACACCCTGCAAACCAACAAGCAACCATACTGGCAATATGCCTTTCATATTAAGATTGGATTCGTTAGAGCCCATGAGTTGCACCAACTCGTCATGAACAATCTTTACAAAAAGATCTTTTGGTTGAATGTGGTGGGTCGCTTCAGTCCCTAGAGCCCGCTCTTTGACCTTTTTTACAAAAGCACTCACGATTGGATAGCTTACATCCGCATCCAAAAGAGCTAAGCGCACGTTGCGCACTGCCTCGGAGACATTGTCTTCTGTAAGTCTTGTGACACCAGTAAGAGTGGAAAATATATTGCGGAATTTATCCGATAAACCTTGAAACATGCTTTAAGATTCTAAAAGAGAAGAAGGCTCAAATACAAGTGAAAAAAAGCGATTGTGCCCCGCATAGTCATTTTCCACCTTTTGATTTCGATACCAAGGCTGATCAAACAGCATCAAAAGACTATCCCCTTGGTTGTACCCTATTTCAAAGTAGACGAACGCACCCTTGCTCAAAACTTTTGGCAGTCCAGCTGCAAGCCTTCGATAAAAGTCGAGGCCGTCCATTCCACCAAAAAGGGCAATAGCCGGCTCTTTATGTGCTTTTTCATCTAGAAGATCAGTCTCATTGATCGCTACATAAGGTGGATTGCAAACAAAAAGATCAACCTTAATTTTTTGCTGAATTAGTGGTTCTAATAAATCTCCTTGAAGCACACAACCTTTGATTTTGTTATGAGAAATATTCTTTTCTAAAAGCTCTAAAGCTTTTGTAGAAATGTCGACAAAGTAGACTTCAGATTCTTTAAATACAATTTTAAGTGGAATTCCAATTGTGCCGCACCCCGCACAAACATCCGCAAAAACTTTAGGAGGCTGATTTTTGTGTTTGATTGCAATCTTTTCTACCAATAACTCTGTCTCGAGCCTTGGTTCCAAAGCATAGTCAGGGTCGGTCCAAAGCCGGCTGTGATAAAATTCTATCTCTTTCATCCGTAAATCCAAGAACTCATATAATCAAAATAAGTGACAAGCTAATTGGCTTCGCTCAAAGCTCTTGCCGCTTCATCTGATAAAAGAGCATCTGTCACTTCATTGAGATAGCCGTCCATCACCCTGTCGAGATTATACGAGGTAAAATTTACGCGATGATCGGTTAGTCTATTTTGGGGGAAATTATAAGTGCGAATTCTTTCCGAGCGTTCTGCAGAACCCACTTGATCCTGGCGCAATTTAGCCCTCTCGCTTTCTCTCTCCTGTCTTTGCTTATCAAGCATGCGCGCTTTGAGCAGTGTCATCGCTTTAGCACGGTTTTTAATTTGAGAGCGCTCTTCTTGGCAGTAAACTACCATACCACTTGGAACGTGGGTAATCCTTACAGCAGAATCGGTTGTGTTGACGTGCTGGCCACCAGCACCAGAAGATCGGTAAGTATCAATTTGCAGATCCTTCTCATTCAACTCAATATCCTCCTCCTCATCGGGCTCAGGCATGATTGCAATGGTGATCGTAGAGGTGTGAATTCTTCCTTGTGCCTCTGTCTTGGGAACTCTTTGAACGCGATGGGTTCCCGCCTCAAATTTCATATACTTGAAAACATTCTCCCCTTTGACTGAGAAAATGGCCTCCTTGAGTCCGCCCATATCAGCCTCGGAAATAGACATGGTTTGAAAGCTCCAGCCCTTAGAATCAGCATACATTCGATACATGCGGACACAATCAGCAACAAAAAGGGCAGCCTCTTCCCCGCCTGTCCCCGCTCGAAGCTCGAGTATCACGTTGCGATGATCATCCGGGTCGGGTGGCACGAGAAGCTGTATGAGCTCTTTTTCTAATTGTGGAAGGATAAGAGCAAGGCGGTCAATTTCATCCTTGAGCATCTGGCGCATCTCGGGGTCGGTTTCGATGTCGAGCAATTGTTGGCTCTCTTGAATTCCTATCCTAGAGGCGTTAAGAATATCTTGGGTCTGTTTAAGCTGAGAAAGTCTTGCATGCTCCGCTGAAAGTTTTTTAAATTCTTTTACGTTGCGAGCTACTTGTTCCGTAGACAGCAATGCTTCCACTTCATCGAGGCGGTCTAACCGCTGTCGTATCTTCTCTTCCAGACCCATAATTTAGGGGGGTTGTTAGGCCCCTTTTTTACCGTACTTTTTCAAGAACTGTGCAGCTCTTCCGTACTGAGATCCCTTTTGACCTTTATCGCCAAGGTAGAAGCTGTGTGAGTGGCAGCTCACTGCAAGTTTGACTAAAGGAAATTCTTTACCTTCGTGTGTGCCTGTCAAGTTTGTTTTTCTAGTCGAGTTGATGACAAATTTATCACCTGTCGTCTGGTCCTCAAATAGAACCGCACGGTATTCTGGGTGCTTACCTTCTTTCATGTGTGGCCTTTTTTGTTCTAAAAGGCTTTTATCTTACTGAATCAATGTGGATAAAAACAAGTATTTTCGGTAAACTGGAGGTCATAAGTTCTTTCAAGGGAAGATTTACAAGGTAATATGCATAGATATATCCAAAGAATTCTCATTGCTTCCATAGCCGTCAGCCTTTTGCCCACCTTTTTACGCGCTTTTCAAATCCATCTGCCTATAATCGAGTGGTTAGGCGTTTCAAGCTTTGGACTTAAAACCTTCAAGTGGTTTCAAATATTTACTTTCCCTTTGCTTTTTTCCTTCGATATACGTATGGATGCGCTGGCCCTTTTAACGCCCCTCTTCATGATCTTTGTCGCCCGACTTGCCAATTTTATACTTGAAATTGAGGGCCCAAAAAGTCTTTTGGGTTTTTACATAGGCTCCTGCGTCTTTACCACAACCCTTCTTTACCTCTATGGTTTACTTGCAGGATCTGGCTTTTTCTATTTTGGGCCCCAACCTCTTTTTTACGCCTTGATTAGTTACAGCCTATTTATTTTGCCAGAGATGGAACTTTTGTTCTTTGTCATTCCTATGCGAGCTAAAACATTCATATGGGTGGGGCTGGCCCTTTCATTCATTTTTTCGATTGAGTCAAAAGACTATACTGCAGCAATCGCAACGCTAAGCGGAGCGATGTTTGGTTACCTTTATGGTTTAAAAAAACTGAAACAGCACTCCCCCTTCTTGCGCCTAAAGTCGCTTGAAAAATACCTTTTTCGCTTTTTTGAATATTTTAAAGCGCGCCAAAAGTGTGTGATTGTAGATTTCAAGACAGGCCGGCAGATTCCGAAATAACTCGCCTTACAAGTGTGAGCATCTCCATTTGACCGTGATAAACACCCTCCTCGTAATTGAACTCTAAATCTTGAGTCAGCTCAGGAAAATCGAAAGGCTGGTAAAGCTCCTCCTCTGTAAATGGGGAAACTTTTTTGGCACCTATGAGAAGTAACTTTTCCTTTTGAGCTTGAATCGCCTCAAGCATCTCGATTAAAATTTGACTGTGCGACATACAATTCCCGTTCGACTTTATGCACTTTAAACGCGTCCCAATCTTTATTCAAGCTCTCTTCAATCGGCTTTAGGTAGCAAACTTTTTCAACGCGCGAAAGATGCAAAAGCCCCATCTCTTTAAGCGAGGGCTCGTGGTTGCAAAAAATAATCGTACCGTCAAGCCTGAAATTTTTAAGCTCTTGATTCATATATCCGACAGCTTGAAAAATTGCGTCCTCGCCAAAAAAATCTTGCCTGTAGTCCCCTTTATAGAAAAGCCTTACGACTTTGATGTCGCTTGTTTCAAACTCAAAGCTAAATTGCTCAATCGATTTCATTTTTTTCGTCGTATTTTAAAAAATTCTTGAATGATTTGGATGCAATCTTTTTCTAGAATACCGCCTTGCACCTCAAGGTTAAATTTTTCTTTTAAATTTAATACACCCCCCAAGCAGCCCCACCTTGGCTCAGGTGCTCCGTAAAAAATTTTTTTCACTCCCGCCTCCATCAATGCACCTAAGCACATCGGACACGGCTCGTGTGTCACGTAAATTGAGGCATCGTTCGTCAAAATACTGTTTTTTTGACTGAGTGCAACAAGCTCTGCGTGATACATTTGTGATTGATGCTCTTCGCAACTATTACAACCTATGGCAACAATTTTACCCCCATCTACGATGACAGCACCAATAGGAACCTCGTTGTTTTCAAAAGCTTTTTTGGCAGCTTTTAGGGCTATCTTCATAAACCCCTCATCAATGGTTGATTTATTCACTTTGATATGTTAAAATCCTTGAGATTAGTCTTGACGGAGATGATTATACATGTCGCTAGATAAAGGCACAAAGCAAGAAGTCACAAAAAAGTTCCAATTGCATGAAAAGGACACCGGATCGGCCGACGTTCAAATTGCGATTTTGACTGAAAAAATTGCTGAGCTCAATGAACACCTCAAAATCTATACAAAAGATCACGCAACTCGTTTAGCACTGGTCAAAATGGTGGGTCAACGCAGAAAACTACTCGACTACCTAAATACCACCGATACAGCTCGTTATACAAGCTTGATCACGCGTCTTAAATTGAGAAAGTAGTTCCTTTTTTCGCTCTTTTTTTCTATATGTCAGAAAAAAAGAGCGAGAATATTTTTTGTCAGACGATCGGGTACAAAGAATCCTCCCTTCTTCGGATGCATCGCAAAAGATCCGACAGCAGCAGATTCAACAAAATGCAACCCAGCTTGCAGAAGAAATCATTCAAGAGGCCTCGGAAGAGGAATTTCAGGAGTGGTGTGATAATGCATTCAATCCCGTTGCAGCCAATAAGTACGCTCAAGAGCTATCGAAACGCCTGCGCCCCCCTGATAAAGAGAAAGCCCAAGGGTCTAAATCTGAAAACGTGGATCACCGCGTTGTTGAGGAAATCCAAAAGACTGCTGAAGAATTTTCCCGTAAAAACCCTGAATTCAATGTCCGTGCCCTCATAGGGCTAAGTCAGCTTCTGAGTGCAGAAGATTCTGTTGAAACGATCTTAGAAAAACTTTTTGCAAGTTATCCCGATGCCTATCTTGTCGATGAGGCAATTAACTTTTTGTTAACCATTACCAAAGAGTCCAACTCTTTATATCAAAAACTGCTCCAAGCTAAAACTCTATTACAAAATAATTTTGAAAGAGAAATTAAAATTGGCAAAAATATTTCTGCCGAAGCACGAGAATTCTCTGAAAAAGGGCTTGGTAGCACATCTGGGTTGCGGGACCTTTATAAATGGGTAACGGGAGTTGAACATGATCCGCTCAAGGTTTTTGAGGATCTAATCAAAAAGTTTCCCTACAATCAAATGAAGTCAGTGATCGCCTTTTTATTACATTCGTTAGGCTCTGATATAAAATCTAAGGGGCCATCGATGGATCCTTTGGAGTTGCAGAAGTTATTTGCTGAGACAAGAACCATGCAGGCGATTTTAGGTGTTTACCTCTATTTTATGGGGAAAATGGGCTTTGTGGAGCGGCAATTTGGGCGATATGGGCAGCCAACACCCCAAGGGGTCGATTTTGAAAAATTAGCAAAAATATTTGTTCAGCTTTTATCAGAAAAATATCCGAGTGTAGCACGTGTTCTCCAAATGGCAAGCCAACTTGGAATCAGCGACTCAATCATCGCCCAGGCTATTATCTTTGCAAATTATCGGGATGCGCTCCGTTTTATCTCCCCCCGCTTATTTAAAAATGAGAAACAACGTCAAGATCTTCTACAGGCGCTGATAGAGTGTGTCAGTGAACTTGATGAGAAAATTGAGGAGATGGAAGAGGAGGACGAATGACTTTTCAAGAGCTTGTTGCTGGCTTAGCCGACCATCTAGGATTGGATTTACAGTTAGATAAACATGGCGCTGTAAAACTCCTACTTGACGAAAGTTTAGAATTACAAATCGAGCATCACTCCTTCAAAAATTCTTTTTGTCTGATCTGCCCGATTGAGCAGTTGCACCAAGGAATAAGGCGTGAAGATATTTTAAAGTCTGCTTTGAAATCAAATTACACATTCAGACCCAAGTCAGGACAATTTGGCTATGTAGAAAAAAAAGGGTTTCTCGTCCTTTTCTCCTACATACCCACATCCATAGCTACCGTTGAGGGTGTTTTTGAGCAAATGGTAACCCTTACTAAACAGGCCAAGAGTTGGCAGGAAGCCCTTCGCTCAGGGCTTACATCCCCTCAGGGTGCCTTCGAGGATTCTTCACTCTCAAAAACCTCTATTTTTGGTGCATTTAGAAAACCATGATTGGAGTTGCAACACCTATCGCCTTTTTGCGCTCAAGAAAATCCCAAGGGATTGGAGATTTGATGGATTTGAGGCTATTCATCGATTGGTGCCAAGCAAATAAAATGGAAATGATCCAGCTTTTACCTGTGCTTGATACGGGTCCAGAGGCATCCCCATATGCTGCACTCTCCTCTGTTGCGCTTAACCCGGTCTACGTGCGTTTACCGCAGTCAACCCCTTTTTTAGACTACTTAAATCAGCAGGATCGGGTCTGCTATATCTCGGTTTACAACGAAAAAATGCGTCTTTTGAAAAAAATGGAATTACCAAGCGTTGAAAAAGAGTTTTTGGAACGATTTCCATCCCTGAAAGAGTATGCAATCTATAAAACACTTAAAGAGGAAAATAAATACCACTCCCATGAGGAATTTTACTTCAAAGATTACGACGTAGAAAAAATACTTCAAGAAAGTGATGAGGAATTTTTAAATCAGATCGATTTCCACATGAAACTTCAGCAGTATCTTTATAATGAGTGGAAGGCTATTAGTATCTATGCAAATCAAAAGGGGGTTTCTCTCATGGGAGATCTTCCCATACTTGTCTCTCGAGAAAGCCACGAAGTTTTTTTCCATCCTGAACTTTTTCACCTTGATTTTGAAGCGGGAGCCCCCCCTGATGATTTCGCCCCGCAAGGACAAAATTGGGGACAGCCTATTTACAACTGGGAAGCGCATGAAAAAACCCACTACAGCTTTTTTTTACAGCGATTAAAAACTCTTGAGCAATTCTTTGATTACTACCGGATCGATCATACCATAGGCTTCTTTCGCTTTTGGAAAATTCCGAGAAATGAAAAGGGATCAAAGGGAAAATTCAGCTCAAAAAATCCTAAGGAATACCTGCCAAAAGCGACAGAAAGACTCAAAATCCTTTTAAAAAATACACATCTTAAACCGATTGCTGAGGATCTTGGAACAAAACCTGAGGGGATGGAAAAACTCTTGAAGGATCTTCATATTCCTGGAATGAAAGTGATGCGATGGGAAGAAGACCTTGATACTATTCCCGAGGAAAGCCTCTCAACAATCTCCCTACATGATACAAGTCTGCTCGCCTCTTGGTTTCATCAGGAAAACGGAAGAGCTATTGATGACGAGGAGCGAATCACTCTTTTGAGCGCTATCCTCAAAACTCCCTCTTTTTTTAAAATCAATCTGCTTCAAGAATACCTGGCGCTTGAGCCTTCTAACCGCTATCTGTTTAGCGAGCTCGAGCAGATCAACATCCCTTCAACTGTTTTGCCCACTAATTGGACAATTCGCATGCGCCAATTTCTTGAGGACATCATATCTAACACGGTCCTTGCAACAAAGATTCAATCTTTGTTAGAGTCAAAAAATGATCTTTAGCTCCTTAGTACTATTATTTTTATCTATTACTGCAAAAGAACGCATCGATACATTGTACCACAAAATCGATCCCTTTTCTATTTCAAAGCAGCTGGCTTTTTACGAACTTTATTCCCAAACAGACACGGGCAACCGTGCCTTGAGGAGAGCTTTGGACTTGATCAATATCCATAGGCCTTTGTCTGAACAAATTGACTGCCATGTAAAAATACCCCCTTTTAATCCAAGCCTAATTGTAGGGCTCTCATCACAACTTACCCGAAAGGTTCCTGTAGAAATAAGGGATGAGGATTTAAAAACCATTCAAAAAATCTCCTCTCATTTATCAAACAGAAAACTCAAAGGATACTCTATTGGTTCTCTTGATGAGGTTAAAAATCTTGAGATTGATCAGCTAGATCTTACACGCATTTTGCTTTTAGAACTTGTTCAGGATCCAAAACAGAGGGCCTATTATGAGGCTACTGTGGATTTAATGGCGTTAGAAATTCTTGCCCATCTCCCGAAAGGGGCTTCTTTGGAGGAAAAATTAGAGAAAATATCCTCTTATGTTTTTCACGATATGGAATACCGCTTTCCTCCCCAATCGATTTGGGTCGAGGAGCTCGATTCTTTCACTTTACTCCCCACGATTTTAGACAGCCGTTTTGGGGTCTGCCTAGGGGTAAGCACCCTCTATCTTGCACTGGCGCAAAGGCTTGATCTGCCCTTAATTCCGATTACACCCCCAGGCCATATATTTTTACGTTTTGAGTATAAAGAAAATATCACAAATATTGAGACGACAGCTCGTGGGATACACCTTCCAGATTCCCACTACCTTTCGATTCAAACAAAGTCATTTAAGAGGCGAGACCTTAAGGATGTTGTTGGTCTAAACTTCATGAACCAAGGGGCATTATACTGGCAGCAAAATGACCACCAAAAAGCGATTCAAGCATACGATACTGCAATCAAATATATGGGCGAAGATCCTCTGTTGATGCGCTTCAAAGGTCTTCAGCACCTCTTTTTAGGGGAAAAAGAAAAAGCAGATGAGATTTTTAAAAAAATCCGAAACGTAACTCTCGACGGATCTACTTATAAGGATACCCAAATTGATGATCTGCTTTTAGGACACATCGATAAGGACGGATTGAAGATGTTGTACAACAAAGAAGCTGATGATCGCAATGCTTTGGAGAACCAAATAAAAAAGCTTCAGGCTAAACTCAAAGATTATCCCAAATTTCGTGATGGTCTTTTTCATTTAGCAGGTACATGGCTAGCTCTTCACCGCACTAAAGAGGCCTATGATGTTCTAGTCACATATCATCAAATTGACCCAAAAAATCCTGTAGTGGAATATTACCTTGCAGCTCTTGCGTTAGAACGTATGCAGCTCGATGAAGGAAAGATATTTTTAAAAAATACTCAACAACTTCTAAAAGAGCAATCTTATTACCCTAATGCAATAAAGGATCTTTATATGGCGTACAAGAAAGAGGATCCTACTTTCAACTTTTAAAATCTTCGATTTTATCGTCTATTTAATCTTGGAAATTCTTTTCTCAAACTTGTGTTTCGGCCTGTTTTACAGATAATTTTTGAAAAATATTTGGAAACAAAAATATCAAACAATTATTGGAAGGGAAAAGGATTTTATTCATGCTGAAAAAAATTTTATTTTTTTCCTTCTTTTTGACGGCATTGCATGCCGAGCCGCTTGTTTTAATGGAATCAAAAAAAGGAAAACTTATTTTTAAAGACGGGTCCATCTACCGTCTTTCAAAGGAAAGTTCTGCTCGATTTTCTGACGATTGGATCGGATCTACATTCGATGTTGTCCGGATTCCTAAAGACCAAAGAAAAAGATCTGTAGACACCTCAATCAAAAATTCCACCGCAAGTTTTTTTGCGACTTGCATAGCCCAAAAAGCGCAGTGGAGACAGATCAACGTGATGAAGCGCAGTTTGCAAAATAAAAAGGAGAAATCATCGTCTAACTCCCGATTGATGATCGTCAACCAAACTAGCCGTATGTTGAAAATGTCAGACGGAAGTGTTTTTGAGGCGCAAACAGTTTTACCGCATAGAAAAATTGAAGGGGAAGAGGTATCCATCGAAAAGGTCGAGTTTTACCAACTAAAACTTAGACCCGGAGAAAAAATTCTACTCAAACAGATTCGTTCTAAAAACCAGTAAACTTGACCTATCTCCATAAGTAAGCAGGGGCTCATAGGTGCCCCTATTTTTTTCAAAGTTCATAAAGAAATATATGTATTAGATTTGCTCTTATTGCAATAATTTACTATTCTTTGAGGTGCATAAAATAGGGGCTTTTCAGAAGGAAGCTTTTTAGTGCTTTTGTTGGGAAAACATCGCTCTACCCTTTTTTATCTTTAAAGTATGAAGTCCCCTAAGGAAGATCATGGATTTTTCATTCTCCGAATCGGTCACCAATCTTTTAAACCGATCCTTTTTGAAAGCCAAACAAGACAAATTCACCGAGGTCTCCGATACCCTTTTTTTTCTCAATCTTTTAGAGCATGGTTTCATCTTTAAAACTCTTGTTCAAGATGATTTAAAAAAATCCCCCCATCTTTTGCATGATCTTCAAAATTCTTTGGAAAAAAGTGCCCGATTTAGTCAAGACGGATCTGATCCAAAAGTTTCGCTAAGCTTACAAACACTGCTACAAAAAGCAGATCAGATCCGAAAAGAGCTTAAAGATTCCTACATTAGTGAAATTCATTTTCTCCCCCCCCTCTTGGAAAAAATCGGGATTGGTGCACAAGAAAGTTTAGAAAAAATTAAACGTTTTACTCTAGGAAGAACTATGGATACACCTACAAGTGATCAAACCTTAAAAGCCTTAGAGAAATATACAAAAAACCTAACCGACCTAGCTCTCAAGGGAAAATTGGATCCGGTAATCGGTCGTGATGAGGAGATCATGCGCACCATGCAGGTTCTTTGTCGTCGAACGAAAAATAATCCCGTGTTGATTGGTCAACCAGGTGTTGGAAAAACTGCAATAGCTGAGGGTCTTGCAGTAAAAATCGCCCAAAATGAGGTTCCTGATGCAATTAGGGGTAAAACGGTTATGGCGCTCGATTTAGCTGAACTGGTTGCAGGGACAAAATTCCGTGGAGAATTTGAAGAGAGACTGAAATCGGTACTCAAAGAGATCGAAGCGCTGGAGGGTTCTATTATCCTTTTTATCGATGAGGTTCATACTCTTGTTGGGGCCGGATCTGCAGAAGGCTCTATGGATGCGGCTAATCTTTTAAAACCTGCTCTTGCTCGGGGTGTCTTACATGCTATTGGAGCCACTACACTCGCTGAATACCAAAAATATATTGAAAAAGATCCTGCCTTAGAGCGCCGATTTCAACAGATCTTGGTGAATGAGCCCACACCTGACGAAGCACTGGCTATCCTCCGTGGCCTCAAAGAACGATATGAATCTTATCATGGTGTTCAAATCACAGAGGACGCATTAAAAGCTGCAGTTCACCTCTCCTACCGCTATATCAATGACCGTTTTTTACCCGACAAAGCGATCGATTTGATCGATGAAGCTGCAAGCTTAATCCGTATGCAGGTTGGCTCCACCCCGATCCCGATAGATCATGAACAAAGAAAAATTGCCTCTTTGATGATCAAACTTGAAAATGTCAAGGGGGTACGTGCAGATGAAGAGGCGATCGAATTACAGATCGAACAACATAAAAAACATTTAAAAGATCTTCGTGATTTGTGGGGAATGGAGAAAGCTCTAATCGATCAGATCAACATAAAAAAAACCGAACTTGAAAAAATCAAATTTCAAGAGGAGCTTGCGGAGCGCAGCAGTGATTACACGCAGGTGGCAAAATTACGCTACAAAGATCTGCCCGAGTGCACATCAAAAATGCGCGAAATCCAACAAAAGCTTAAGGATCTTCCATCACGCCTGATTCGTGAAGAGGTCGATGAGACCTTGGTTGCCCAAATTGTAGCCAAAATGACAGGCATCCCTATAGAAAAGATGGTTGAAAAAGACAAAGAAGCTCTTTTAAAACTTGAAGATAGACTTCATTCACGGGTGATTGGACAGCATGATGCGATTGTTTTGATTGCTGAAGCCATCCGCCGAAGCAGAAGCGGTTTGTCTGACCCAAAACGCCCAATCGGATCCTTTTTATTCATGGGTCCTACGGGAGTCGGAAAAACTGAACTGGCAAAAGCTTTAACCGAAATCCTATTTAACCAAGAGGATGCCCTCATCCGACTTGATATGTCCGAATACATGGAAAAGCACAGTGTATCGAAACTTATTGGCTCACCTCCAGGATATGTGGGTTATGAGGAGGGTGGACAATTGACCGAAGCGATCCGTCGTTACCCCTATTCAGTGATTCTGTTGGACGAAATAGAGAAAGCCCACCATGATGTCTTCAATATTTTACTTCAAGTATTAGATGATGGTCGCATAACCGACAGTAAAGGGCGTGTGGTAAACTGTCGCAATGCAGTATTCATCCTTACCTCCAATATCGGCTCTGACAAAATTTTAGATGAGATCGAAAAAAACAAAGAGCTCGATTCCAAGGAGATGAATCGAATTTTAGAGCCCATTTTAAGAAGTTATTTTCGACCCGAATTTTTAAACCGGCTAGATGCAGTCATCCCTTTCCATCCGTTGCGATTCATAGATATGGAAAAAATTGTCCTTTTACAATTGAAGGATGTAGAAAAACGGCTTGAAGAGAAAAAAATCAAATTAGAAATATCCAAAAAAGCGGTTGAGCATTTAGCAACAATTGGTTTTGACCCAATATTTGGTGCAAGGCCCCTCAAAAGGTTGATTCAGCAAGAAATTGTAAATTTGTTGGCAAATGAATTGATCGGCGGGCATATAGGGGCTAAAAGTCACATAAAAATAGATGTGCAACACGATAAATTTATCCTAAAAACAACCCAGGAAACATGAAAGACCTCTCAAAAAAACTTCTCGCCCCTATACTCTCATTATTTTTAGGAACTGTTGGTAATAGCTTTTTCGGTACATTACTCTCGTTAGACCTCAAAGAGCTCGGATTTTCAAACCTTGCCATTGGTGGGATTGTTTCCATTTATTACCTGGGTATGATGCTAGGTTCATGGTTTTTGGAAAAAAGAATTGCACGGATGGGGTTTTTTTCCAGCTATTTGATTCTCGTTTTTTTAAATATCCTTTTTATTGGCCTGTTTCCCATAAGTCAAGCAATCGAATTTTTATATTTTCTCCGCTTTGCCCTTGGAATAATTCTAGGTGGTATTTTTGTGATTGTCGAGAGCTGGATACTGTTATTGGCGCCAGCGGAAAAAAAGGGGGAGGCGATGTCTTGGTACATGATTGGCCTTTACGCTGGAGCATCGCTAGGACAACTGCTAATCACGGATACAACCAAATTATTTCCGAACAATTTTATCATACCTATCCTAGCCTGTACGATTGGACTCGTGGTCCTATTTTTCCGTAATAAGGGCTCAGACTACCAGCAAGTAGATGATCAACCCGCTCTTTCCACCAGCACTGTCATACAGTTGGCTCCGTTAGGTTTTTTTGGAAATCTTCTATCTGGCTCCACCTTAAGTGTGTTTTACGGCCTTGTCCCTATTTACGGTAAAACACTGTCTCTTTCTGTCCAGGAAATAGGGATTTTGATGGGGATTACAATTGCGGGCGGCTTTATCGGGCAGTGGCCGATTGGAAAACTCTCAGACAAATTTTCTAAGGATCGTATTTTACTACTAAATGCCTTAGCCCTATCCTTGATTTCTATCCCCATGTTGTTTGGAACCAAGCTCACCTTTTTTGCTTTGTGTGCTATCATGTTTATCTTTGGATCACTTGCTTTTACCCTCTACCCCCTATCGATCAATAGCCTTTGCGAAAAATTACCGCAAAATCAAACAATTGCAGCGGTTACCAAGGGGGTCGTCGCATATGGTTTAGGTTGCGTTTTTGGACCCATACTGGCTCCTTTATTCATGGAAATGGAATTTAAAGAGGGACTTTTTTTCTATTTTCTTCTCAATACAGCAATATTTTTCCTATTTTTTGCTAGGAAACTTCGCTCTCAAGCGACGAGTGCTTAAAAATACCCCATTTTTTTTTAGCTCTTATAATTCTTTGAAACGATTCTTCCACCCTTTTGAAAAGGTTAGGATCGTTTCGAGCTTCGTAACATAGGCGCTCATGAATATCAGAAATCTGTGCCAACGAAAGTGTCTGATCTTTACTCGATAAAAACCTTCCCCCAATTAAGAGGATATCGGTTCCTGCCCTTAATGCTGATAGACAAGCCTCAGCAATATCCTTTGTTTCTTCCAACACTGCTTGCATGACGAGCGAATCACTGATGATTAATCCATCAAATTTCAACTGAATGCGTAGATAATCATGCCATTTTTTTGAAAGTGTTACGATATGTTCAGAGTCAAACTCGGTTACTAGCAGGTGCCCTATCATGATAGCTTCCGTATGTGGCGCGAGAAATTCAAAAGGGATCAAATCTTCTCGTAATAGGCTATGAAAAGATTTTGTGATTCTAGGAATTTGACAGTGGGAATCTGAAAAAGAGGCACCATGACCAGGAAAGTGTTTGATCACACCAAGAACTCCGTTTTTTTTAAACCCCTCAATAAGTGTTTTTGCGATTTTTACTACCTTGAAGGGGTCCTTACTGATCGTGCGCCCCTCTAAAACAAAACTCAATGAATTTGTTAAATCGACCACAGGAGCAAAATTCATAGAAATACCTGCTTGGTTTAATTCATACCCTATAGAGTGAGCCAATGCCGCTAGATCATCCTGCCCAAGCTTTTCAAGGAAGCAAGCCGGTGGTATAGGTGTAAATCCCCTTTTGCAACGCTGCACTCGCCCACCCTCCTGGTCTACTGCGATAAAGCGGGGAATACCCGGGTAAGAGTGGATATCATCCGATAAACGCTTTGTGCTCCATAGATCCAAGGGACCATTAAGAAAATTATAGTAGATCACGCCCCCAACGGGACATTTTTGTAAAAAGTTGGCTATTGAATCAGCTCCTCTTTCCCCCTCAAAACTAATCATGAGAAGTTGGCCTACTTTTTGCTCTAAAGAAAAAACCTCTTCCCCAAAAAGAGAAACGGTTCTGAAGATGACAATTAGGTATAAATACAAATTTTTTAAAAGACCCATATCAGGCAAATAAACTACCAAATGAAGGGTATTTTAAACTACAAGTGTGTATCTAATTTTTAAAAGCAGAAGTAGAAATTGAAGTTTACTTTTGTTTTGATTCCTGGTTTTTTTCTAGAGAAGAAATAAGCTCATTTAGTTCGTCTAGACTTCTTTTACCGTTCCTTAAAATGGGGGGAATATAGCTGATCACATCTGCTATTTTTCTTTTTAAAAAAAGTCGGTCTTCCTGATTTTTTTTAAATAAGATAGAAATGGCAATCACTGAAGCAATCAAAATTTTAGGAGCAAATAAAACTAAACGGACAAATCGACTGCAAAAGATTTTAGCACGCCCCTTAGGCGTGGGTTTATCCTGAAGATAAGAAATTCGTTTTGCGTAAGCTATTTTTTCGGATTTTTGAATGTTTGGCGTAAGGATCAGCATTCTCAAACGATCGTTATCCACGAATGCATCATCATCTGGACCATTTACATAAAGATCATCAGATTGAATCAAATCGACCAAAAAAAGCCCTGAACAAATAGCGAAGATGTTTTTAATCTCCTTGAGAAGAACTAAATCAATAGAATTCTCCACGTCAGGCGCCATCGAATATCGCGCATAGTCATCTAAATTAAGCAAATTCGAATCTATAGTCATCACACACCTAAAAAAGAATAGTAACATGCACGAGAACATAATCCCAAGGGCTGGGCTAAAAAGGGCCACAAAAAGGGCTATTGCGCAAACAAGAGATCGTTTAAAAGACAAAAATGTCCTTCCCATCGATCTTTTAAGAGGCTCAAGCCTATGAAAAGTAAGACAGGACAAGACCAATTTTACCAAAAGGGCACAGATTGAATAAACCCCCCAGGCGATGTCTGCTACTAGTAATACAAAAAAGAACATGCGGGCTGCTAAAGCACTAAAAAGGCTCCCCTGATCTTCTACAACAGCTTTTGGCGCTTCAGGTATAAAGAGTTGTTCCTCTTTTTGCCCATGAAGTGTGCCGTAATCAAAGATGTTGTAAATTGCCATATCCCTCATCCTAAGTTGAACTTGTCATCACAATATCAAAGGCCGCTGATTTTGGTCATTGTTGCAACTTTGTTGATAAGTTTTGAACATCCTAACTCATTGATTCTCAATAAGTAAGATCAATTTTAGCCTTTGATATTTTTTTCATCAACAATGTTTCCCCCTTTTTCCACAATCGGAGAGTCTTTGAACCAAAGTGCTCCTAAAGAATAAAGGAAAAAAGGGACTGTAAGCACTTGGATCAAAAGGCTCAACTTATCAAAAAAAGGCTTTGGATAGGTTGTGAGCCAATAGAGATTTGGAAATAAGTAAAAAGAGATTGTGCTGATGAATAAAACTAATGAGACGTGTTTCATAAGGCTCTGAACCGGATAAGGGGCTTTAAGACGGGCAGCCAAATATCCCCATTGGATCCAGAAGCTGATAGAGGTTGTTAAGGCAATTGCCCACGCCCCTGCATTTAAAACAAATACCAATATAGCATTAAGGGCTGTGTTGATTCCAACCGCTAAAAAAGTGGCTTTCATAGGTGTCTTAAAATCTAGGGCGGCATAAAATGATGGAGCTAAGAGCAAAATAAGACCTGAAGGAATTAATCCAATTGTGTAGAAGGCAAGAGCCTGGGCAGTAAGTGTCACGTCCTGATCTAAAAAAGCTCCCCGACCATAGATAACGCTTACAAATGGAGGGGCTGCCACAAAGAACAAAAGGGTAAATGGTGCAAGTAATTTAAGGGTTAATCTTAAGCTTTTTTCGGTTAGAAAATGGTATTGGGCTAAATCCTTGCTTTGGTAAGCCCTCGCCAACAGCGGTGCAATCGCTTGACTTACCGCGACTCCAAATAATCCCATAGGAACCTGTTCCAATTTGATTGCATAACTTAAAAATGCAGCCCCTTTGGGGTCGGCCCACTTCGCAAAAATTAAATCAATCGCACCATTGAGCTGGGTGGCCGCAATTCCAATCAAAGTCAACGATAGGGGCTTCAATAATTCTTTGACCTCGAGCGAAAAAGGGTGAATTTTCAAAAACTCTTTCAAGGAAATTTGAAGACACTTAGCCGTTTTGGGAATCAAAACAATCCACTGAAATAAAAAAGCGATGGAAATACAAAGCGCTATCCCTTTCAGGGCATAGGATTGTTCGTAAGAACACAAAACAAAGCATCCTCCCACCCAAATCAGGTTAAAAATTGTTGGGGCAACTGAGGGGAGAAAATAGTAACCATGGCATTGCAGGTAAGCCATGAAAAGGGCGTACATCACGATAAAAATCACCCCAAAAAGCATGTAACTTGCAACACTGCCCATAAAAATGCATTCTATCAGCAAAATAATCGGCACCAAAAGGACCAACAGCGACCAAAAAAGATCCCTAAAAAAAAGATCGGCCTTTGCTCCCCCTTCTTGTCGATACCGCTCATAGGCTGGGATAAAACCATTGCTTACCCCCCCTTCTCCCAATAGACGTCTAAAAATATTTGACCATCGATAAGAAATAAAAAAATCACCAACCAGCGCGCTTGCTCCGAAACAGGCTGACATGGACAGTTCCCTTAAAAGCCCACCCAATCGACTAATGAGTGTCCCCAAAAAAAAGTGCATCGCTTGACGAATCATGGATTTTCCTTTAGTCAAATATTGTTTATCCCTTTTTAAGGGAAATTCAAGGACTATTTTAGCCTTTTTAGAATGGTGAATCCATGACTATTTGCATTTTCTTCATCTTTCTGCCACTCAGGATGCCTATTTAAAAAATCCTGAACTGCTGCTCGAAGCCCCCTCTTTGAGCAATCTATCCATTCTGGATAGGCAAAATCATCAATAAAATAGTTTTGCTCGTCGACTAGACCCCAAGGACTACCCGTATGATGGATAAAAATATATTTTGAAATTTTTTGATGCATATTTTCCAACTCTAAAGACAAATGGGCATACCGGTGATCCGAATCTACAAATAAAAGATCTGCATCTAAAGGTTCAATAAGACAGGTGTTTTTTTCTATATAATTAAATTTTATCTTTAAATCCCTAGCCCACCGATTCAACTTTTTTAACTCTGAAATATTGGTACAAGGCCTACCGACAGCCAAAAATTGTTTGTCTTTCATCTCAACATCGGTCATCCCTAAAAAAATAGATAGGGTCGCTGCTGTTACAATAGAACCTAAATGTAGGACAGACGGGCATTGTCTACATAAAACTCTCAATCGATGCATGTGGGGCTTAAAAGGGTTGAGTAATTGCTTTGAATTTTGAATTTCTTGATACTGTCTATAAATCCCCTGACGGCAGATTTTGTCCCTCTCATTGACAGCAAAAAGATGTGTCATCGAGAAAAATACAATGAATATATTTCTTATCATCTGGATAATTAGAGTTGGTTCATTAAAAACTAATCAAATCTAAATTAACTATCAATCCATCTCAAGATAATCTTTTAATAAAAATCGGTCTTTATTGCACCAAAGGGCGATGGGATTTTAGCTCGTCAAACTCTTTTGCTAAAGATTCTAAACGGGACTCATCATGCGAATGGTCTTGCATTTTTCGGATGATCATTTCCCTTTTTTCAAGCCAGTTTCTCTCCAAGATTTTTCGAGTCGTTTCGATCATCAAGTTTTCAGCTCGTTCTATGGGGATTTTTTTTGATAAAATTGCATCAATATGGGACTGTAATTTTTCAGAATCGGATGTTGACAAGACAGACATAAGTTCCCCTTTATGAAGGATCAATAACTCATATAATTGCCTCATTCCTGGGTGTTTAAAATCCTCCTTTTTGAGATTTTTATTTGCGATCGAGACTGTCAATTCATGGGCAACAATCAGCCAGCGGACTAAATCTTGCTCGAGTATGAGATCTAAATCAACAACCTCTTTTTTCTTCTCAATAGGCAATTCTTCCTGCACTTGATCTTCGATGTCTATAAAGCTGACTGGCACATCGAACATCTCAGCGACTCTTCTTCTCCCCTCGTAGCGCATTACAGGGTCTTGCCAGGCTTGGATATATTGGATAACATCTTTGATCACCAAACTTTTTACCGCTGGTAAGGAAAGATCTTTCCCTTTTGTGGCGCAGTCTTTTAAAAAATCAAGGAAAGGTTGTGATTTGTCCAAAAGCTCAATAAACTTTTGTTTTCCCTTTTTGAGAATTAAAGTATCTGGATCTTCCCCTTTTTCAAGGGGGACAACTAACACCTCAATTCCCTTTTTTAAAAATAGTTGACCAACTTTTAGTGTAGCTGTTTGACCTGCATTATCACCGTCAAATGCGATCAACACATTTTGCACACCAAGATCATAAACCTGATTTACATGTTGTTCTCCAAAGGCAGTGCCCTGTCCAGCTATCGTGTAGTCAAACCCCTCATGAATGAGTCGCATGGCATCAATTTGCCCCTCAACAATCAGGGCTTTTTTCTCTTTTATGATCGTTTTTCTAGACTCGTAAAGACCAAATAAAATTTGAGATTTTTTAAATAAGGGGGTCTCTTTTGTATTGATGTACTTGGGTCCGGTATCCCCTTCTTGAAAACGACGAGCTGTAAATCCCAAGACGTTACCGTGGGTATCTTTGATAGGGATTGTGATCCGATTAGAAAAAAACGGGATCAATCCTCTTCCTTTAAGAGCGCCCGATTCGGTTAAAGCCGTAATATCAATTTTGAAATCTTGAATCCAGCTCTCGAAAAGTCTGGCATCGTTAGGGGCGTAACCCATCTCAAATAGTTTGATGAAGCTCAGATCCATTCCTCTGTCATAAAGATAGCAAAGAGCCCGCTGCCCTTCAGGTGTGTGCTGGAGACAGAAATGGTAAAATCTGTTCAGCTCTTTCATCACCTGTTTGAGCGGTAAAATGCTAGGTCCCTTCTGCACCTCTTCAACATATCGAATCTCAACACCGAACCGTTCAGCTAGCGTTTGAACTGCCTCTTGAAAAGATATTTTAAGGTGTTGGGTCAAAAAACTAATCGCACCCCCATGAGCCCCACAACCGAAACAATGGTAGTGCATGTCTTTACGGTAGACTACAAAGGAGGGTGTATGTTCAAAATGAAACGGGCAAAGAGCCTTGAATCCCCCTTGAGCTTTTTGAAATTGAACATAAGGAGACATGACATCTACTATATCTAACTTCTTATTTAGCTCATCAAGCATCCCTGGATCAAATAGTGGCATTAGTAATACTCCCTTCTAGGAAGATAGCCTAATTCGTAAAAAGAAAGATAGCTTCTTTCATGGATGATGAGATGATCCACTAGGGTAAATTCCAGAATATGGGCTAAGTCTAGAATTTGATTCGTTGCGATTAAATCGGCTCTAGATGGAGTTAAGGGCTGTTCTAGATGATTGTGCACAATAATAAACTCTTCCAAATTATGGACAAAAAGGGGTCTAAATAGATCTTTGATCGAACAACTTACGCTCGAGACATCTCCGGTTGCAACAAAACACATTGTCGCCATTTTCTTGTCCTTAGAGCGACCAAGGACCAAACATTTTTCCCGTCGGTTTTCTAAAAAATTTGCAGCACAAATCTCGAAAACTTTCTGAGGATTGTCTAAAATATCACCCTTTTTTTTTCCGCTAGCCCTTTTAAATAGCTCCTGGAGTTTTGTCAGCCGTTGAATGGTCTTTTTTGATAGACTGGGCTCTTGAAGCAACTGGTAAAGTGTCGTATTCAAAACTAGATCGAGCGGACCAAATGTGTTCATCAATTTAAATGCCTGATCTAAACCATCATCCTTCTTTTCTTTTTGAGTTAGAAAGAAAGCTAGAAGCTCGGTATCTGGCACTACCTCGGAAAAAAAGATTTGATCACTCCATTTGGTGAACCTGGACATTTTCACCCCTTTTTATATGGGAGTGCCTTATACTCGAGATTTTGGGGTATCTCGATTGTCAGTAAAATATCATTCCCCTCATACTCGGTCTCTAAAACTCTCCCCTCTTTCATCAGTTCTGATGCTACATGATAGTGACTTTGGGGTATTCTCAATTCCATTACCTTGCGTAAGGTCTGGATCATTTGCGTCATCAATTCAAAAAGACGGTCATAGCCCTGGCGTGTCAAAGTGGAAATCACGACTGTATTGGGATATCGATAACAAAGTTCATCAACAATTTTCATGTCCGTGACCTTATCAATTTTATTGATCACGGTGATAACTGGTTTATTTTTTGCCCCAATCTCCTCCAATACATGGATCGACTCCATCGCCTGGTCTAAAGCCTCAGGGTGTGAAGCATCCACCACGTGAATCAAAATATCGGTGTAGACCGATTCTTCAAGAGTACTACGGAATGCATCGATCAATTTATGAGGAAGTTTACGTATAAATCCTACAGTATCGATCAACAATACATTTTGGTGGTTTGGAAGTTGAAAACGTCTGGTTGTTGTATCAAGCGTTGCAAACAACTTATCCTCTGAAAGCACATTTGCATCCGTTAAGCTATTCAACAAACTCGATTTCCCTGCGTTCGTATAGCCTACTATTGCGAAAGTCGGGATACTCGTGCGAATCCTTTGTTGTCTTTGCAAAGCTCGATGGGCCTTGACCTCCTTGATCTCCTGCTCAACCATCACAAGCCGCCTATCCAGGATTCTACGGTCAATTTCTATCTGTTTTTCCCCCTCACCTTTCAAGTAGCCCCCACCTCCACTACCTCCACCGCCACCAGTTCTCTGGCGCGAAAGGTGAGTCCAAAGGCGCTTCAATCGGGGCAATTCATAACGGATTTTTGCCGATTCGATTTGCAACCTCGCCTCTTTGGTATGGGCCCTCTGGGCAAATACCTCGATGATCAAACCGGTCCGATCAATAACAGGTTTTTTTACGATCTCTTCTATGTTACGTTGCTGATTGGGGGATATCTCATCATCGAAAATCATAACATCGAAAGATTCGGCCAGCATGATTTGGCGAATCTCCTCGACTTTACCCTCACCTATATACGTAGCAGCATCAATTTTTTTTATCGGACAGGCCTCAAATCCAAATTCTAAAAAGCCATAGGTCTCGCTGAGGGCCTGAAGCTCCTTTAATGAATCCAAGCATGCTAGCTTTCCGCTTGAACCGCTGTAAGCACCAACTAAAAGTGCTTTTTTCATCGTTATTGTCATGGTCTTTACTTTAGAATGAGCTATTTGAAAAAACAGCTATCCGTCGATCTCAGTTTTCCAACCATCATATCCCAATTCTACATTGGGGGGCAATCGCTTTGAAGCGAGATGGTAATCGACAGTGTGATCCAGATGGATAAACACGCTTTTTTTTGCTTTGACGAGCTTGCTAAACTGGTACGCTTCATCAAAAGTGAAATGGGCTACCGATTCCCCATCGCGAATCGCCCCCACAATCAAAGTCTTTACACCTTTGAGTGCTCGAATCAGTCGGGCGTCGTATTGTTTGATATCAGTTAAAAAAGCTAAATTTCCTATCCGAAATCCGCAAACCTGTGTTGGCCTGGAATGCCCCTCATTTTGCTGGGAATAGAAAAGAGTTTGTACTTTTATTGAATCAAACTCTAAGACTTCCCATTTTTTGATTTCTCTCAAATAAAAAGCGGGTAAAACCCCCATAGCCACCGGTTTTAAGAGATAGCCTATCCTCTTTTTCAAATCGACTATGGTAGGTCGGTTGGCATAAATGGGTATGGATTCTCGTCTATAATCGGTTGCCCATTTTACATCGTCAATTCCGGCTATGTGATCAAAATGGTTATGGGTAACTAAAAGCGCATCTATTCTTTCAACTTTATGCTCTAATAGCTGGTTACGAATATCAGGGCCTGCATCAATCAGTAGCTTTTTACCATCAATTTCCAAAAGAGCGGCAACCCTTTGTCTAAAGTTTTTTGAGCCTGGTTTACAATCATGGCAAACAGAACAATTGCATCCTACCCTTGGAACACCGGAGGATGTTCCGACCCCTAGGAGGGTAAATGTAGCCTTCTTCATAGGCTCAACCTAACACAAAAAACCAATTTCATTCACCTTGGATATTCTAGATTCTTTAATTTAAAATTTGTCGGGGCTGATGTTTTTAAATGTTCTGTTTAAGTGCTATAATCATCTACAATTTTCTTTGCAAAAAGGGCATGGTACAAAAGTCCTTTTGAACCAAATCCTGCCAAAGCGACTTGATTAGGGGCGATTTGCAAAATTCTTGGCAGCCTTTTTTCGTCTTTACAAAACACCCTGACACCCGATCGCATCTCTACGACCTCTACTTCGTCTATCTCTGGGTAAATATCACGATTTCTTTCTTTAAGTTCTTTTACCGCCATGGTCTTATCAGGGGGTAAATGGAGGTTTGTTCTCTCATATGTAGAGCCTAAATGATAAATTGATGGATCTAAATCGAGCGCTACATAACCCCTACACACTTTAGGTAAACTAAATGTTGTTTCGAGTTTTTTAACCCGCATCGCTTGTCCGCGAGTCAGTCGAAAGGCATCGGGCAACATCTCTTGAATGCTTGCCCCTACACAAAGAAAAATCATTTTAATTTCAGGATCGATTGGAACACTTGTCTGGTAAAATTCCACCCCCATACTTTTTACCAAAGAAAACAAACCCTCAAGGTAGGTTTTTGAAAAAACATTCACGCCCTCTCTTACAAGAAGCTCTTTGTCTTTTGTCCAGCTAAACCAGTCGGGGTAATCTTCAGCTTTTTTCTTGAAAATAGATTCTTGGCTCTGGTCTATCGGAGCGTGTACAACACCCCCCTCCAGGTAAACTTTTTTTCCAAGGAAATGACTGACTTTATCTAGGAGATATTTTGACAGCATGAGCCCCTCAGAGGCTAATGGGGAACGGACAGCAAGGCGACCACCGATGGGCTCTAGCAATCCAGATGCGGCAGCAGAAGCCGAATGCCCCAGTGGATGCGGATCAAAAAGGTATACTTTTTTGCTAGGGTGCTTCTTTTTTAAAAAATAGGCTATTGCCAAGCCGCCAAATCCCCTGCCGGCTACAAAAAAGCTATCCTTTTTTGATAAATGATCTATAACTTTCCAGTCCAAAGTGGAAAAAGAATAGCACAAAAGGGGTTAAATAAAAAGAAAAGGGGAGAAGCAAAAAAAGTCTTTGCAATGAGATAGCGACCACATTGTTTTCCACCCCAAAAAGATTCATGGTCAACCAGTAAATCAACCCCAAAAAGAATGTTCCCAAAAGCAGAGGAAGTATAGCAATCACGAAGTGACCCATTACCAGGCTAGGCCTCTCTTTAAAGTGGGACAAATCAAAACTCAAATCAAACGCAAAAAAACTGGAACCATAAAAGAGGACGATTAGAGCAATTAAAGGGATAAGACCCATAGCCATCATAAAAGCAAATGGGAGCATAGCAAATACAACAGCAAATACGGGCCCAAAGTAGGGTATCCCTTGTATGAGATAGAAAAGCCCCATCAAAAGCCATAAACCCACATGGGCAAGGATGAGAGGTAAAGCTAAAAAAACACCGTTTAACATCCGGTTAAAGGAGGCTTTGAGGATGTCTTTGTAGTTGACCGTCTCCCCTCTCAACTCGTGATAATAGATTCGGTGTATGAAAACAGCTAAAGAGCCTAGCAGGCCAAAAGTAAGATAAATAGGGACGCAAATCGCACCAAAAATGATCCAATCATGAGCTTGATGTAAAATAGCGAATGTAAAAACGATGATCAAAGATGCCAAAAGGAGCACCGGGTAGGTCAAGAAAATTTTTTCTCTTGTAAGGGATGCGTGGTACGCCCTTTTTAGCATCTCATCTAGTTCCAATCCTATCCCTCCTCTCTTTTTCTATAGAAGTAATAGGGATGAATCTCAAGTGTTGTTTTTTGACACTCCTCTATAAGCTGGGCACCTATTCCGTTTAGGCGAGCCAGAAAGAGGCTAACCCCGTATAGTCTTGACTCTTCAAAACCCCGAAAAAATAGATAAAGGCCTGAAAACGCGTGGCTGTGGGGCGTCAAGCCCAATTTATTTTTTAAAAGCTGCGCTTTTTGAAAGAGGGGTTCATCCATGAACCGCTCCGATAAGGCTTTTTCAAAAATATAAGCCCGTGTATCGACTTTTAAAAAAGGGTATAAGTTATAGCCATAAAAGATTTTTTCTTTATCTTTTATTTCACCCAACTCATTTTCCATTTCGTCAAGATCGATCGTTTGCAATTGTTTTAGAGCATTTTCCATCTCATAGCCTACACGCTTGGCAGAAAAACTCAGTAAAGAGCCCTGGATGGCTTTATACGCATCACAGCCGTTAGATGCCAGGGTTTTGGCTACAAATGCAGGGGGCGATCCTCCACCCTCATCCAGATGAAGAGCGAAAAAAAGTGGATCTATTGGCATGGGACCAAATAAAATTTCCGCAATCTCCTTCATGGATCCAAGTACTACCTGAAGCTGATCAAAAAATGTCTCCTTTCTTTCTTCGATTGAGAGGATTTCAACCGCTTGGTGCAATTGTTCAAAAGGGTCTACATGCCGATCAATCCGGTCGATCAGGACTTTTGTCTCTTCCTTTAAAACATAAAAGGGGATTTGCCCTAAAAACCGCTCCACAAGATCATCCAAGGGAGTATCTATAAAGTTTTCGACCGGTTCGCCAAAATACATGAGTCCTTGGTCAAGATCCACATGAGAGGTGCCGCAGTAGCCCATCGGGATCGATCTTGGACCCTCTAAAAGATGATCTTCGGTCAGTTCAAAAAGGGTATCGTGCATGCTATCTGTCGCTCCTTTTGCATCTCGTCTTCTGTCTGCTTTAACATCCCCTGCTCCTCGCGACTCAAGGGTAGTTCCAAGATACCCTTTTTATTGGAAAAGGGAAACGAAAAAACAAGATCCTCATCCACTCCGTAAGGGTTGTTTTTAGAATAGATCGCAGCGCTGTATTGTCGGTCTTCAGAAGACATCCAGTCATCAAGATGATCGACGACCGCCTTGGCAGCCGAAGCTTGGGATGACATTCCTCTGGCTTTAATGACATCTGCACCCCTTTTTCGGACAAAATCGTTGATCTCCATTGAAGCATTATGCACAAAAATTGTGGGAGAATGGTTTCCGAAAACAAATACATCCTGATGGGGGCGTCCTGCCAATTTTAAAGCTGTTTCAGCACGGTTTTGATCCAAACGCATCAACGCTTGAACTTGGTTTTTAAGTTTGTAATCTCCCCCACGAATCAGCATGAGGGCATTTGTATTTGCTGGATTACCGACGACAAGCGCTTTGACTTTTGGATTTGCCACATCGGCCAGTATTTTTCCTTGGCGATGAAAAGTTGCACCATTGACTGTGATCAAGTCGCTACGCTCCATACCATGTGCTCTTGGTTTTGCACCAAGAAAAATTGCCACATCTACCCCTTCAAAAAGGGTGTTTTCATCCGATCCTGAAGAGACGTTTTTTAAATTTGAAAAACAAAAGTCTTCCAACTCCATTTCAAGACCACGCAACAAAGAGATTTTATCGGGCAAATCAATCAATGAAAGTTCAATCGGAAACTTAAAACGTTCCAGCAATAGAGGGATGAGGGCATAACTAATTTGCCCCGCAGCGCCGGTGATAGCTATTTTCATGATCAATAGAATGGAACATGCTTTTTGGATTGTCAATACTATCTTTCACAATCGATCTTCGCCCTGTTTTTTTGCATCCCGTTAAGGTAAAATTTAAAAAAATTATCCCCAATCCTTTTTTTAATTTATTTTAAAAAAGGGTATTGAAAGGTTGGAAAAAAGGGTACAAATTGCTATAGTTTCCATGATCTATTATGAGCGAAATCGTCTTTATACTACACCTTGTCACCCTGATTTTTTTAGGCTTGGTCGCTTTGCGTCTTGGTAAAGAGACTTTGACCGCTTTTTCTGCTTTGCAGGCAATTTTGGCAAACCTATTTATTCAAAAACAAACTTACCTTTTTGGTCTTGAGGTTACCTGCACCGATGCTTATGCAATCTTAAGTCTTTTTTCTCTTAATCTCGTCCAAGAGTACTTTGGCAAAGACGCAGCTAAACGGGTGATCAAAATCAATTTTTTTCTTCTCTTAACATTTGCCATCATGGCTAAAATCCACCTCCTTTACCCCCCCTCGCTTCACGATGAAACCCATAGTGCGTTCTTTACTATACTCGAAAACTCGCCCAGGACCCTTCTCGCCTCCTTTACAGTGTTTTTTTTAGTACAAAAGCTTGACGTTCGCTTTTTTACCAAGCTCCGCAACCATTTTTTTCCCAACTCCTTACCCTTTTCAATCCTGACATCGCTTTTAATCTCTCAAACAATAGATACAATTCTTTTTTCCTGCTTTGCCCTTTGGGGAATAGCGGGTTCTATTCTTGAGGTGATTGTGATGAGTTTGATCGTTAAATATTTTGTAATATTTTTTATGACACCTTTTTCCAAACTGACTAAACGGCTGGTACCGGCATGAGCACATTGACAAAAACATTCCACTTTGAGGTGCTTCACCGATCTACTAAATCCAATGCCCGCGTCGGTCGCATAACGACACCCCATGGCTCTTTTTTAACACCGACCTTTGTGGGAGTGGGAACGAACGGGGTGTTGAAATCACTGGGGCACGATGAATCGATGGAGGCAGGACTCGATTTGATGTTTGCCAATACGTACCATCTAATGGTGCAGCCGGGCGAGGATGTGGTCGAAAAAATGGGTGGTATTCACCGTTTTAGCGGAAGAACTCGTCCGATCATAACCGATTCGGGCGGATTCCAGGTTTTTAGCTTGGCGTATGGTTCTGTGGCAAGTGAGCTCAAAAGCCAAGGGACAAAAAAGCACAGCAACAGCGTTCAAAAAATATCGGAAGAGGGGGTCAAATTCCGCTCCTATCGGGATGGTAGATCCATCCTGCTGACGCCGGAAACCTCTATAGGCGCACAAAAAAAGATTGGCGCTGACATCATGATCTCGTTTGACGAACTTCCCCCTTACCACATCTCGGCGGATGCTTTGAAAAAATCTTTTGAGCGGACGCACCGATGGGAAAAGCGCTCTTTATTATTTCACCAGGCGCACCCCACGGACCAGGCTTTGTACTCTGTGATCCACGGAGGAATTAACCCTGATTTGAGGAAAAAAAGTTGCCAAATTCTAAGAGAGCTTGATTTTGACGGGCACGCTGTTGGTGGTAGCTTGGGAAAAAATAGGGACGAGATGATTGAAATGTTAACCTATACACTACCTTGTCTTCCCCAGGAAAAGCCGATCCATCTTTTGGGGATAGCAGACCTACCCTCGTTACACTCTTCAATCCCTTTAGGAATTGATAGTTTTGACAGCTCCTATCCAACAAAAGCGGCCCGTCACGGTACCCTTTTAACTGACAACGGGACTCTTAGAATCATCTCTGGTGCCTACAAAGACGACCCTCGCCCTATTGAGGAGGGCTGCTCTTGCAGGGCTTGCAGAACAGTTAGCCGCTCTTTTTTACACCATCTCTTTAAATCTAGTGAGCTTTTGGGCTTATCTTTAGCAAGTTCTCATAACCTCTACTATATGATCCGGTTTATGGAGCGTGTACGTCAAAAAATCCTTTTAAATGAGCTTTAGCCCCCCTTTTTTTAAATAAATTATTTACAATACTGAGAGTTAAATCCCCTTTTTTGAAGGAAAAACTACCTTTTAACCCCCAACTCAGGTACTCTTTTAGCATGATGATTTGGATGATTCCCTTTCTTTATGGCCTCTGGTCTTTGGCTTTCCCTATCGGAAAGGCTCTCGTGGCACATGCGGATCCGATTTTTACTGTAGCGGTTCGAATGCTTTTGGCTGCCCTCCTGCTTCTTGGGTGGCTTGGCTTAAGAAGATCCCAATCGATCAAACTTTCTTTCAAAGAGGTGGTCTCTACCTTTATCCTCTCTTTGTTCAGCATCTATTTTTGTAATATTTTTGAATACTGGGGACTTAAGTATCTCTCCTCCGCAAAAACTTGCTTTATCTATAGCATGTCCCCTTTCTTTAGCGCCCTTTTGTCCTACATCCACTTTAAAGAAAGAATGACAATGACCAAATGGATTGGCATGGTGATCGGCTTTATCGGGTTTTTGCCTGTATTGGCGCTTCAAGATGGTTCTGAGGATCTATTCAAAATCAATACCTTTTTCTCGTGGCCTTCAATCGCAGTGATTGCCGCCTCTTTTTGCGGTGTATATGGGTGGATTTTATTGAGATTGCTTGTTAAAGATCAACAAATGTGCCCTGTAAAAGTGAATGCCTACAGTATGCTTTTTGGTGGCGCTTTGGCCCTAATTACCTCCTTTTTTATCGAGACAAGCCCTCTTCAGCAATGGACAAATCTTGAGGTGAAACCCTACTTCGGTTGGATGACCCTGATCATTTTTATATCAAACATCATTTGCTTCAATCTTTATGGCTACCTCTTGAAGCGATTTTCGGCTACTTTACTCTCTTTCTTTGGCCTTTTGAGTCCTTTATTTGCCTCCTTAAACGCATACCTTTTCTTTAACGAGCCATTCCACCCAATCATATTACTCAGCACCGCTCTTGTCTCTTTTGGGTTGTTCATTGTCTACCGGATCGAGTTAAAACAGGGCTACGTGTTGGCTTCTAAAGCTTCTCAAGCTGCTTCATAACATCTTTTATGGGAAGATATCTTGGGCAACATTTTCTTAAAGATGAAGCGGTAATATCCCATGCAGTTGCTTCTATTCTTCCTCAACAGAACGGAATTTTAGAGGTGGGGCCTGGTGGAATGGCGCTCACTGAGCATCTGCTCAAACCTACCACACCCATCATCCTTGTAGAGCGAGACGAAAAGCTTTTGCCATACATAAAAGAACGACTCAAAAGTCATCCCCACGCCACATTGATTTATCAAAACATACTGGACTATGATTTCTTAGCGGCAAAAAACCATTTCAAGGGCCCTTTTGGCCTCATCAGCAATCTCCCCTATCTCATTTCGACCCCTTTTTTAGAAAAAATTGCCCCGTTGTCTCATCTGTTTACCAAAGTCCATCTCATGTTGCAAAAAGAGGTTGTTGATAAGGTGATGGCTCCAAGCGGTAAAAACGGGTCCAAACTGTCCCACCTTTTACGCATTCAGTACAATCTCGAACCCGGTATTGCTGTATCTGCAAAATCTTTCGATCCACCCCCTAAAGTCGATTCTCAGTTTATAACACTTACACCTAAAGAATCCCTTCTAGACTCTAATAAATGGGAAGCTTTTCAAACGTTTTTAAACCTTGCATTTAACCATCGAAAACATACCCTCCACTGGTTTGAAAAAAAGTACCATTATAAAGCAAAGCATCCTGCTGAACGAAAAATAGAGGAGATGGATACTTTAGAGCTCATCGAGTCGTTTTTGGCGACCTAAAACTGACGAAAAAACCTTTTTTAAAGAAAAACATCCTGGCTCACCTTACATTATGTATTTTTTATAAATTATGATTTGGCTGATTCCCATCTTACATGGCCTTGGATCTTTAACTTTTCCGATCGGAAAAGCACTTGTGACCTATGCAGATCCAATTTTTACTTTAGGATTGAGGATGCTTTTGTCAGGGGCGCTCCTCTGGGGATGGATCTTCATAAGAGACTCACAATCGGCCAAAATTTCGTTAAAACAAGGGATATCTGTATTTATTATCTCCTTATTTAGCATTTATTTTTGCAATCTTTTTGAGTATTA
>RGYU01000031.1 GCA_010031885.1 Chlamydiota bacterium
GACTGCATCTGCAAGATTTTTTGAAGAGGTCTTTCTCTGTTGTACGGGATCTTTGTAGTAGAAGATTTCAAGACCTTCCGCATCTTTGCTCTGTGCGGCATTGAAATGGATACTTACCATTAAAGAAGCTTTGGATCGGTTGGCTATCTCTACACGATCTGCCAGCGAAACGTATACATCTTTTTTTCGAGTCATTTGTACATCATACCCATTTTTTTTCAAAAGGGCAGCAACATACTCTGATGTTTTAAGATTGACGATCTTCTCAATTACGGTGCCGACTTTAGTTCCAAAATCATCTCCACCGTGTCCAGGATCAACAATAATTTTCGTTTTAGCAACCTCGACTTTCAGAGAGGGTTTTGTTACGGGGTGTTTTTTTAAACGAGCCGCATGGGAAAGTTGTGGGAAAAGGACAAGTAAAAAAAAGAAAAGGCGAACCATTGGCCTTTTATATCCCAATCAAAAGGTTTTTTGCAACTTCACTATCGAGAAAAGGGATAGATGCAGTCCTCAATTTCTGCTCCTTTTCATGCCCTCTTCCAGCAATGAGAACAACCTCACCGTTTTGAGCATTTCTTAGACCGTTTAAGATTGCCATTTTACGATCGATAATCACCTCAAAATTGTTTTTTTCAAAACCTTGTATAATTTGTTGAATGATTTGATTTGGATCCTCTTTTCTTGGATTATCAGTTGTAACAATCACCCTATCTGAAAGCTGCTCAGCAATCCTGGCCATCATCGGCCTCTTAAGCGGATCACGCTCTCCTCCACAACCAAAAATTGTTGTGATTTTTTTTGCGCCCGCCTCCCTAAGAGATTTCAAAAGCTTTAATAAGGCATCGGGTTTGTGCGCGTAATCGACCATAATGCTGAACCCTTTTTGGGTTTTTATGATCTCACTTCTTCCAGGAACCGATTGGAAGGAACTTGCTTTTTTACACAACACCTCCAATGATTCTCCTTCCTGATGCACCAGTGCTATCGCGGCTACCATATTGTAAAGGTGGTATGAACCGATCATGGGTAGTTCAATTAAAAAACTTCTATTCTGGTACTCCAAAAAACACTTTGATGAGTGTAATGTCAATTCTATCTCTTTAATGCGGTAATCGGCTTTAGGATCCTGACCTATCGTCAATGAGGGACTTGAAAGTTCTTTATGTAAACGTGATCCATAGGGATCATCGATGTTGATTATCTTTTTTTTGTGAGCAATCAAAAATAATTTCTTTTTTGCTTGATAATAGTCCTCAAAGGTTTTGTGGTAATCGAGGTGATCCTGGGTCAAGTTCAAAAAAATTGCCCCTTCGAATTCGAGATGATTAACCCGGTCCTGGTCAAGGCCATGAGAGGAGCATTCCATAGCGCAAAATCTGAGATTTTCTTTCACCATTTCTTGCAAAAGTCTGCATAGGGCCACAGGCTCAGGAGTAGTGAGCGGGACTTCAACCGAGTGGGTTTTCATGTAAGCGCCTAAAGTTCCAATCACGCCACAGTGATCTAAACCTAAAAGATGACGAATCATCCAGGTTGTCGTCGATTTACCGCTTGTACCGGTAACCCCAAATATTTTTAGGTGTTGTGAAGGATTTTGATAAAATCGATTCGCTAAAATTCCTGCATATTCTTTAGGATTGAGGTGCTCAATCTGTGTTATTTCTTTAGGCAAAAAAGGATTAAAAATATCTACAACAATTGCACAGGCCCCTGATAAAATTGCCTCCTCTATATAGGATCGATTTGTAGACATAGCGATAAACAAATCTTTTGGCCTAACCTCTTTAGAATTTGTTCTGATTCCTAAAATCTCTTTATCCTTTGAACCACGTATGGAAATGGGATCTTGAGGGGCGAGTAATTTCGAAAGGATCATATATTACCTTGAATTCCATGCATCGTAAAGCTCGCACAAGCGCGAAACTTCATCATTTAATATTGAGTCGGTTGGATCATCCGGTTTTACCCCTAAATAAGGCAAAATTTTTCTTCCAATTCTTGAAAAAACTTTTGCTGAACATTTACCTCCGTAATGATTGAAACCAAATCCTGGGATAATTTGATATTGTGGTTCATCTATTCCAACAATCATGACAAATCGTGTATTTTGATAGGGGGCAAAACCGATAAAACTTGCGTAGTGCTTCGTAGGACAATATACCCCGTTTACCAGTTTTTCGGTCGTACCCGATTTTCCACCTTCGGTGTATCCGCTGATGCGCCCTAGTGCTGCTGTACCCCCTTTTTGCGTTGTAAAAAGGAGCGCCTTTTTTATCTCCTCTAGGTCAAAAGAGTTGATTGGTAATTTTTTGGTTTCTCGACCGTTCCTCTCAAAAAATATCCCTTCTTGATTGGCTATCTTTTGAATGATTGTGGGGCGTATTAAAAAACCTCCGTTTACAATAGAGGCAAACGCGCGCAAAATTTGCACTTGGTTGCACTGTAAGTTATAACCCATTGATAAAGAATACGGTGTGGGTACAGACCACTCCAAAAGACCGCTTTGGTATTTTTTACCTATTTCAGGAAGCATGCCCACATGCTCGCTTGGAAGTTCTACTCCGCTTTTTTTCCCAAATAAAAATAGATCCGAAAGCTGCTTGCGGTACCATTTTTCCCCAAGGTTTTTAATCACCCGGTCGATTAAGCGTGCAACATAGACATTTGAAGATTTTTGTAAAGCCAGGCGCATATTTAAGAAATGGTGCTGTCGTACGTCTTTTATCGGTTTTTGACGCCCCGGAAATGTTGTGTTTGTAACGTCCATCATTTCTATAGGTGAAAAAATGGGAGCTCTATTTTGATCAATCAGCTCTTGATTTGCTAGTAAGGCCACCAAAGCACTGATCGGTTTCATAATAGACCCTGGCTCAAATGCATCTTGTACAGCTCTTAAACGGGTCGCCTCCATCTTTTCAGGATCGTTATAATATTCCTCCACTCTACCTGGATCAAAAAAAGGGTAACTAGCCATGGCCATGATATCTCCCGTTTTAGGATCCATAATCACAACACTCCCCCCTTTGGCTTTTGCGCTTAGAACACCCGCTTCGATCTCTGTCTCTGCAATCGCCTGTATGACCGGATCGATTGTAAGGTAAATATTATGCCCATCTTTGGCAGGTTCTATCACCTCATCAAGATCCATTTTTTGCCGTTGTGATCTTAAAAGAATTTTCTTCCCCTTTTCTCCCCGTAAAACAGGATCAAAAAAAAGCTCTAATCCACCTGTAGGATATCCCATCGACCTTTTACTATCATAACGGTATGTGTGCAAAACCTGACCCAAAAGTTCATGATATGGATAGTGACGTTTATAATCCTTGATAAAAAAAATTGCTTTTTTGGAGATTTTCGTTGCTTGGACAAATTCTTTAAACCAGAATTCAATATTCTCTTTTTCTTTTTGATTCAAAAAACTCCCCAACTGTCTTGAACGGGATTTTTTTTTAAGCTCTTCTTTCACAATTTGATAGTTGAAATCAAATCGTTTACTCAATTCTCGTGCTAATTTTAAATGGTGCTCTTTTGGGATCAAAAAAGGATCTACATGAAGATGGTATCTATAGATATCCATCACCAAGGGGATTGGTTGCTTGGGGTTGGTGGGGCAATGGCTTGTTCCGAAAAAAACACCCCTACGACAGGGTTCTTCAACAGCCATCTTATGTTGCGTTTTGGCAATCTTAGACCACTTCTCAAATTCTGTAATCTGGACTTTATAAAAGGCTAGAGTGAGCGAAGAGAATAAGAAAAAAACACCAAATGCTAGGGTGTTCAGGCGAAAATAATCTTTTTTTTCTAATCCGCTATCTTTGGATCTATCATGGTAGGGGGCAGAGGGCATTTTGTATTGATATTAAAAATTTGGTCAGAGGTAGGGATATAATAATCCTTCGTGTTGTCTAATAAATGGACAAACCGTTTGAAAGAACGAAAAGAGCGAACTTTGTACTCCAATTCAAGCACCTCCTCCTCCATCGATTGCTGTTGATCCAACAATTCAGGCAATCGCATCCGGAAAAGCGTGAGGCTATTCATCTCCTCAAGATAGGAATAAACATTCCAACCAATTGAACTAAAGAGCAACCCCAATTTAAAAAAAAGATGCCCTCTCATGAATGGCTGTTAAAATCCTAACCTGGCAAGAACTCTCAACCGCGCAGAACGAGATCTAGGGTTTACTCGGGCCTCTTCTTTAGAAGGAAGTACTGCTTTTTTTGTTAAACGTTCAAAAAGGGCTTTTTTCACCACCTGACCCCTATAATCCTTTTCAGGCTCAGAGGCGTTTTTGAATATGTTTTTGACAATTCGATCTTCTAAGCTATGAAATGAGATCACACCAATTTTTCCGTTCGGCGCTAAAAGATCCATCGCTTTTTTCAAGGCAATTTCAATTACCTCAAGCTCCCGATTCACCGCCATTCGCAAAGCTTGGAAAACAAGAGTTGCAGGATGAATTTTTCCAATTTTGGGGATCGCTTTTTCTAGAATTTTTGCGAGTTGCGTTGTTGTATCAATCGATGTTGCACGTCTTGCATCTATGATCGACTTTGCTGCCCTTCTGTAGAAAGGCTCCTCCCCATTTTTGAAAAGATCGGTCAGCTGCTCGAGCGACCAGGTATTTACAATCGTATGGGCAGATGTTTGTTGTGTAACATCCATGCGCATATCCAACTTTGCCTCTTTTTGAAAGCTAAAACCACGGTCTTGTTGATCGAGTTGCATTGAAGAAACTCCTAAATCAAACAAAAAACCATCTACTTGATCGACTCCTGCCTCTTTGGCAAAACGATCTAAGTTTGCAAAATTTCCTTGGAACCAACGAATTTTCTTTTCATACGGTTTCAGAGTCTTATGGGCGATTTCTAAAGCATGAGGATCTTGATCTGTAGCTAAATAGAGGTCAATTTCGGGGTGTTGGTGAAGGATGTGGGAAGCATGTCCGCCAGCACCAACAGTCCCTTCAAAGAAAGTTTTAATTGTGCCCTCAAAATATTGGAGCACCTCTTTTAATAAAACTGGGGTATGAGGTTCTTTCATACAAAAACCTCCTCTTCTTCAACCGGTGACGCAAATATTTCTTCCATGATGGAAGCCATATCTGGTGCATCCCCTTTTGGTTGAAGTAAAGATGCCATCTCATTTTGATGGGCCTCTTTTGACCAAATCTCAATTCTGTCGATGACACCTACAAGCACAACCTCAGATTTAATCTTAGCTGCATCCTTAAGGTGCTGTGGAATCATAAAACGACCAACTTTATCACAACCAGTTGTGAATAATGTTGCAAAGAAGAGAGTAAAAAACTTACGGTATTTTGCAATGTGCTGTTTGGCTTTGAATTTTTCAATAATTCGATCCATTTCACTTTTTTTGTAAATGGTCAAACAGCCGTGAGATCCAAGGGCAATAACGAACTCCAACTCGCCATTCTCGACGAGCCCGTAACGAAGCTCTTGAGCAAGAACCATTCTGTTCTTGTCATCGAGCTTTGCCGAATAGGAGCCACTTAAATAAAATCCCATAATCCCACGATTTCCCACATCCTACCACTTTAAAGTCGAAATAATCAACCTTTGTTAAATAAAACGTTGTAAAAATTTTTTAAATTGTTCATTGTCAACGACTTACGTAAGTGGGAAATAGTGGGAATAAAACCCAATTTTGCAGATTAATTCCAGTTGGTTTATGGGAGAATGCATGGATGATAAACTCACAATTTCCGATTTTGGAATTGACCAGTCGCAACAGTTTGAATTAACCAAACAATTAGCGCCACAACAATTTCTAAAAGAAGCGCAATCCATCTATTCCAGAACATCTGCCCCGATTAGACAAGGGGTATTTTTATCAGAACTGGATACCTTATTTGAGGTTCGTTCGGTTAATCGCCCTTTTGCCGATTTTCTTTTTCCCGATAGGATCCAGCAATCATATTTGATGATAAATCCGGCACAATCGATGCAAACAATGCAAAGTCCTGATATGATTCAACGGCTTAAGGATGCGGTCGATTCTAATCAAGACAGCTCCTTGAGCGGTAAAGAAGATCTGTCTAATAGTTTAGATATAGTTTTAGCATATTGTAAAGATGCTCAATTTTTAAGAAACGCGGTTGTGAGCGTAGGAAAAGGTTAATGGCAGAAGATTGGTTAAAAAAACTAGGGATCAGCGAAAATGAAATAGATGATCTAAGAGTATTAGCTTTTAGCTACATTAGGCAAGGTCACTATACTACCGCCCTTAAAATTTACAAGGGAATTCTTGTGCTAAGTAAAAAAGCGCCAGAGGATTTAGAGACTTATGGTGCCCTGTTGTTACAAACTGGACAGTACAAAGAAGCTATAGATCCTCTTGAAAAGGTTTTAAAAATTCACAAAGATCATCTTAAAACTCGCTTGAACTATGCAAAAGCATTATTGCTTTGCGGCTACCGTCAAAGAGGTATTCAAGAGTGTTTAGAGCTTATGAGATGCCCAGAGCCCAAAATTGCATCTGATGCCGAAGCTTTAAAATTGGCATATTCATAAATTGTTCAAAAATAGACCATAAAAGGTTTTTTCGAGTCATTTGAAGTTAACAAAAAAGATTGCCTTCTATCGAGAAACGGTGCTAAAGTTGGCATATCCCGTTGAAATTCCCACATGTGGAAAAAGTGTTTATAAACTGTTGAAAAAAGGTTATTTTCATGTTGACACTCAACCTTGAAACTGCTTGGGCAGAATTTCTCGATTTCGTCAAACTCAAGCAGAGCATCGTTGAGTATACAAACTGGCTACAGCCAATTCGCATATTAAAAAGCTCTGAAAAGGGGCTTGTCCTCGGTGTCCCAAATATTTTTGTCCAAGAATACTTACTTGAAAACTACTCCAAGGAGATGGCTAATTTTTTCCCTCCTAATAATGATGGTAGTCTTCCCCTTTTCTTTGTGATTGAAGAGGCCGAGGAGGAGGTAGTAGTTGAAGAGGAAGTCTCCAGCCAACCTTTGGATAAAGAGCCTGTATTTGATCTTAAGCTCAATAGAAATTATACTTTCGAAGACTTTATTGAGGGCCCCTCAAATCAATTCGTCAAATCAGCGGCAATCGGTGTTGCGATGCGGCCTGGAAAAACATACAATCCTCTATTTATTCATGGTGGTGTCGGCCTAGGGAAGACCCATCTCCTGCATAGCATAGGCCACTTTATCCACCAAAATAATAAAAAGCTCAAAATACAGTGTATTACAACAGAAGCTTTCATTAATGACTTGGTGGAGCATCTCAAATCTAAATCTATTGACCAGATGAAGCGCTTTTATCGTACGCTGGATGTTTTACTCGTCGACGATATTCAATTTTTACAAGGCAGACAAAATTTCGAAGAGGAATTTTCGCAAACATTTGAAGCCTTGATCAATCAAGGAAAGCAGATCGTAATTACTTCTGACAAACCTCCAGGCCAACTGCGTCTTTCAGAGCGTTTGACAGCCCGTATGGAGTGGGGGCTGGTTGCAAATATTGGTGTACCTGATCTAGAAACTCGTGTAGCTATTGTGCAACACAAGGCAGAGAAGAAGGGATTAAATATTCCGAATCCGATTGCCTTTTTTATTGCTGAACATATCTTCTCCAACGTCCGCCAACTTGAAGGGGCAATCAATCGGTTGGGAGCCTATTGTCGCATGTGTGGAATGGATGTTACTCAAGAGCTTGTAGAAAAAACGTTATCAGAGATGCTCCAGTTTGTTCCAAAAAAACGGATCACAGTTGAAAGTATCTTGAAAAGTGTTGCCTCTATGTTTAATGTTCGGGTTAACGATCTAAAAAGTACCAGTAGAACCAAGGAAATCGCTTTCCCAAGACAAGTTGCGATGTATTTGGCTAAAGAGCTCATTAACGATTCCCTTGTCAAACTTGCCTCAAATTTTGGTGGAAAAACCCACTCGACATTGCTGCATTCGTGGACGAAGATCAAAAAACAAATGGAAAATGATGAGAAACTACGACGTCAAATCATCATGACTAAACAAAACCTGGAGATCTAGACAGGCTCATTTTAAGAAGAGAGGGAGATGTAGCAATTTTTTTGGTATGTAAAAAAGATTCAATCCCCCCTCCTCTATTCCGAATTCGATCAAGACATGCTTCTGGTTGACCTGCGGCCTAGTTTGACAAAAAAGATAATGAAGATACCCCTTATTTAAGGAAAAAACACAAACACCTATTTTTTTTCCTATCGTAAGAGCGACATCTTTCAAAGGTCCACTAAAATCGACAATAAGCGCATCGAAATCTAATTGACATTTTTGATCCAAAGCAATCAAAAACCAATCGACCACTAGTTGATGACATGTAATCGGATTGGATTTGAACTTTTGTATAAAATTGCAGTGCAAAGGGTGCCATTCTATCCCTGATCGAACTGAGTCGAAATAAAAGAGTGAACGACACTCTTCGCAAAAAAAAGGTTCATCGATTAACACATCACATGAAAGACATTTCAAAGGAAAAAAATAGTCCAAAAGGGGCATCGGCCCCAAGTTTAAAATAAAAAACAGTTAAATATCTTTAAAAAAATAGGCTACTTCAACTTAAACGAAGGTTGAAGTAGATTTCCATCAATTGCGATAACAAATGGTTCCGCAAGGCGCAAGATAACCGATTGTTTCATCCTTAAGCGAATGAATAATGTCCCATCAAGTCCAACGTATGAAGTCGTTTTTGGATCTAAAAAAAATGTTGATCGGTTTTTATCAGAGTAAGAGCGGCGCAATCGATCAATAAAAATCTTATTTCGATCAAAGGTAAACTCTAACTGTCCGCAAACAGGGACTAGCAGGCTTGGATCTAGTCCTAAAACACTTAAAATATCCCATGGAAGATCGAGAATGTTTTTCCTTTTAGTCTCCTGATTGACAAAAAATAATTCCCCTTTTCCTTTCATTTCAAAACCATTTTGCATTTTAATATACAAAGAAGGAATTACCATCTCTTTAACCACAAAAGGATCATCTTTCTTGGATCCACTTAAGGGTTTTAAAAGTGTTGGTCTTAAATCAGTAAGAGTTATCCCCTCAATCAGAGTATCGAGTGTTTCGATCTGAATATTACATGTCTGCACATCAAGATCATACGCCGGATCAACAAAACGGATCTTTTTTAGAAAAAGTTGCCCCTCTTCAAAAAAGAGATCCAGACTCATATTTCGGCAGTGGATACCCTCAAATTTCAAATTTTTCCCGTGAAGTGATCCCTCAAAAAGAGGAGCTTTTGAAAAGTCTCTAAATAAAGTTATATTTCCGTTCCAATAGATCGGCTTTTCAATTTGATAGGGCAAATCGATGGGTATTTTAAATGTTTTTAACCCTTGGATAAATAGGGACGGATCCATAGTAAGGGAGCTTATCCAAAAGATCTTTTCCTTGTCCTTAAGAGTTTTTGTGGGAAGAATAGACCAGACAAGTCCGATCAAATCCCCTTTTGATTCATGCAAAAACCAACCCACCTCTTTATCTTTTTCTATATCAAAAAATGCGTGGCCTAGGTCTGACTCTAGAAAAATTTTAAATCTTTCAAAAGGCTTTTTGAAAGTTTGTATTTGCCCTTTAAAATGTAAATGATCCAGTTTCCCGTCCATCTCCATTTTAAAACCCTGCGGATGGAGGAAACAATCCATTTTATGGATCTGCACCGTTTGACCTAGAAGCGATGTGGAAATGGGGGTCATTTTATATTCTAAAAATTTTTGACACTCACCCCATTCTCCTCTGACCCAACCACTCACTAAAGCCTTACAACCACTGAAAATTTCAGGTAAAACCTCTACCTTGGATGATTTTAATAAAATCTGTTGATCTAGCAGATTTATTTGTAACGAACTAATCCATAGCCTATGGACTAGATCCCAATTCAAAGACCCACCCTGAATCTTGATGCAGGGCCAATCAAAGCTTATTTTCACAGGCTCTTGGGTTGATACTGGTATTTGACCCAACTTACCCTCAATCAGAGTCATCAACCCCTGATCACTTTTTAGCTTGAAATCAAAGTCTTGGTGATTGATGTGAAAAAAATCGGTATCAACCCAAAGATGCGTTGAATTGAAACGGACATCTTCAAATTTACACTGGGTATTTGCAAACTTAACCCCCCCTTTTTTAAGTGTCCATGTACTATTTTCCTTTAAAAAACTCAGTTCCTGCTGATCAAGCTTGATTGTACCTGCTATTAAAGAGGCAAAATCCCTGAAACCAACAAAGCATTCTATTTTTTTAAATGGGAGAAACTCCTTGAGGCGAAGTATTTTTGCAACAGCATCTAAATCATCACCTTCAAGTTCAAACGCCATTCCCCCCTCTTTTTTGCCTCCTTGAATCTGCTTCAAAGGTTTTTGAAATAGATGTGTTTTTTTTGGATCAAAAGTAAAGAAGTGGTCATCTAATTGCCCAGATAGACGAAACCAATCTACCGCCTCGATGCCTAGGCGAATTTGAAAAAGGCTTTTATTCGTCCAGGTTGAATGATAAAATTCGACATCAAGATTGCAAAATGGATCTAAAGGATCTCCAATAGCTGCCGACTGAAGCTTTAGATCCATTTCATAGTTTAAACTACCATTTTCAATTAAATCGGCCTCAAGGATAAAACCTTTAGAATCCAGTTTGATTGATCCCTCAACAAATTGATCCAAAGGAGAAATCCATTCCCTAAAATCTTTCAGAGGCCCCTCAGCCGAGCGAATATACAGATGGAGTCTTTTACCCCCAATACTGATCGGTCGAAGCGATAGGTTCCCCTCTAGTAGGGTATTCAGGTAGGTTGTCTGGATTTCATCAAGATACACATCATCATTAAAAATACTGATTCTTGATGATAGATCACAAAAAACAAGAGGATCCTTATGCAAACCAGATATTTTGAGTTCACCCCCTTGGCAGTCTAAAATTCCCTGAATATTTTGATCCTCAAGGATCAAAAAATCGGCCTCAAGCCCCTTTTTTGTAAGACAAAATTCTATGTTATGGTCAAAAAATGTCAGATTTTGTGAAGAAATGTGAACTTTTGTCTGATTTTTCTCGAAACGCCCGTTAATATCTGCCTCTCCCGCAAGGAACCAGCCGTCACGAAAAGGGGTCAAAACACTATTGAGCAATTGATCGGAAACTTTGAATCCGTGAAAAATTGTTTTTTCTTGATCTAAGGAGATCTGGATTTGCCCACTCGAGGCTAGATCTTGGATTGTTGCTATCAGGATACCATTTTCGGCGTACCTAGCCGATGCAATGAGTCGAATCGTTGGCATAGAGTGAAAGCTTACATCGAATTCACCAAAAATATCCTCGACAGATATCGATACCAGGTGTCCATTTTCCCACACTCCCTGCATTTCAAAACGGGCCTGCATCGATTCAACCTGAAATATTTCCAGTTCCGGAACATTTGGTTTGAAAAGCTGCTTGAGAGCATTCAATTCGCTTTCAACAACATGGTCAAAAAGACCTTTTAAAATTACTTTTCCCGGGCTGGGGTTTTCGAGTGAGATATGGAAATAACGTTTTAAATTTTGACCTTGATCTAGCATTAAGCTGGCATCCGCTTCAAAAATCGTGTCACTCCCTTTACACCCCTCTAAAAAAAGGGGAAATGAGTCCAGACCCTGCCTTAAAAGCCCCTCCAGGCTAAAAAAAACCCCCTGATCCATTGTCCAATGAAGAAGGCCACTCAGATTTTCGACGCCAAAATCGTATCCATTCTTGGGCTCATTCACCCTGACCGAACCATCTTCAACCTCAATTTTTTGATCAGAGCGAATTTTGATCTTTTTAATAGCAATTTTAGATCCAGATTCGAGATCCCCACCCTGAATATTTTCTAAGAAAAGTTCCCCTTCATTGAGCATCATCTGGTTTGGATCTAGTTTCAATTTGCCATATAAAATCCCTTGACTTATCCAATCCAGGCTTGGATGATCATAAAATTCTTTGATCCAACTTTTCAGCTCGTCTATGCCCAAGTAATCAATCAAGAGTTCAATAGTTTGATCTTGAAATACTTTAACATCTAACTTTTGTTCTAGATTTAGCTCTAGAGCTGACTCTGGAGGATAATTCAACGAAAATTGGATTGTTTTATCCCCTTTAAAAAAACCATTTTTGATAGAAAATCCAATTTTTTGAAAAATCCTCTCAGAGGACAGGTAGTCTAGGACGCCTTTACGGATATAAGCTGTATCTACATCTACAAACAGATACTCTTTGTCGTATCGCAAAAAAACATTTTCACATGAAAAAACATTGCCCAAAGAAAAAGAGCCAATCCGAACACCCTTTCTTTCCACTCTTAAGTCAATAAGATGAACAGCAACACCCAACCCTATAAAAAGAAAGAGCAATAGGGTGTACAATATCCGTTTTATGGCGTTCAAAAACATTTATGAACAAGCCGTCTTAAGACAAATGACCAAGTCTAGCAAAGACCCCTCCTGGCAATCCAAAGAGACAATCTCCCCAGCAATGGGGGATTCCAACTCAAAGATTGCTTTTGTCGATTCGACAGCTAGAAGCACGTCACCCAAACCTATACTTTTACCAACCGTAGGTAGTTCGATAAATTGGGCTGTTTTGAATTCTTTTTTAGCCTGCTGGCTGAACCGCAAAAGGGTATGACCATCCCCTTTTTTCACCATTTCAAAGTGTGAAACATCTTGTGTTTTCATACATCCACCAAAATACCGACTCCAAGAAGCCCTGGATGGACATCAAAATGCATCGATTGACTAGTATGGGGAAATTCTTGAACCTGCCCCTTGAATCGATGAATTCTGTAACCTACTCCGATCGACTTAGTATTTTCATCAAACCCTTTAAAGCTATTCTTCGCAATAGTAATAGAAACCTTGTAGGATTTTTTTGTTTGGGATACGGAAAATCTGAGCTCTTCATCTAGAACTAGGCTCCTTGTATCTAAACCACGAAAACGGGTTATCTCTTTTGCGAAAATACCCTCGTATGGCGATGGCAAAAATAAAAAGTGATGCACAAATCGGGTTGTGATGCTCTGATTTTTGGACGGATTCGTATCAATGATCAACTCGATAGCATCCCCCTTTTTGAAATCGGGGTAGAGTGTTTTTTCCAGAGGATTGTTGACGTCGAAAATGGCGAAAAAGTCTTTATCGGATACGCCCATATAAACATCAGCAAACTCCTCTTGCAGCGTAAATTTTTCTACACTGGGTAGCACTGAGTGGCGATGACCCTCAACCTCTGTCAAACTTTTACAGTAAGGGATCTGCCACTGTATTTGCAACAGATCACTACCATAAACTGAGGGGAGATCTTCAATGGTATAGTCCATTAAACGTCTTCTTGGACCTGTTCAAAAAGAGATTCTATCGGTACAGTTGATATTTTTTTGAAGATTAGGTTCAGAGCCTCTTTTTTTGCCGAGTCACCTACAATTTCCTGAAGTTCTACCAGCGATATTGTGTTTTCTCTAGCATCATTCCATCCAATCAAAGATAGGTATACCTGCTGCCCTTTGTCAAAAAGCTGCGGTCCAACTAAGGTTTTTAAACCGGCCTGGTCCAAGGTTTTTCTTAGATCCCGACTAACCTCAGATCTTTGAATTTTAATCGTATCAATAACCGGTACAAATTGACGAGAAAACTCATCGCAATTGTTCAAATATACACTAAGCTTAAGATTCAAATCTTCCATAGTTTTAGCATCAAATTTTGATACAAATGTCTCTAAATGGGTCTTAAATCGGTTATCAAGGTAGAATTGATGGGGGGCTTGTAGAGATGGTCCTCGGTATCCACCGCTCACCTCAATCGCCTGCAGTAGATCCTTGAAAACAATTTTTTCAAGATTGGATTTTACAACGTCGTACGGAAGCCAGTTTCCGTCCTTTTCAAACTGATCACGATACATGATCCGTACCTGAGGGTAACGAGATTTAAGATAGCGTTCTAAAAGAACATCTAATTGCCCTTTGCGAGATGCGTCTTCATAGCTTAATACTACAGGTTTTTCACCCTTTTCTAAAATCGTTATCTGGTAAAAATTTTCATTATCAAAACTGAATATTTCTTGCTCTTCCAAGTGCCCAAGACGCTCTAATACCTCTTTTGAGTCCACACAGCCAGTGAAAGTATCCGTTTTTCCACTGAGTAAAAACTCTACTGTTTTCCGCTCCTCCGTTACACGCTCAAAGGCCTGGCGCAGCATTTCTTTATCTTCAAGCGCCATTCTGCGGCGACTGAATAAATCTACTTCTGCTCTTAATGAGTGATCTAAGTTATCTAAAATATTTCTACGTGTCTGATCATCAATCGCCCCCAGATCCTGAACCTGACGAAATTGATCCGCAATCGCATAAAAATTTTCATCTTCTAACTGCCATTTAAGCATCTTTTTAAGAGGCACAGAAAGGGAAATTTCGCTCAGTGAAAGTTTTTTTAAATTGATTTCATAGGCTGTTTTTAGGAGTTCAGGTGCGTTTTTTTCAACTTCATCTATGGTTAAAGGATCTTGCTGCAGCCCTAAATTCCTTCTATCTTGCATTGCACCGGTAGTCGCTTCCAGGTAGCACTGAAATTTAAATAGATCCTCCAAGGTGTCAAGATGCAAGGAATCCTTCATCTTAAAAACCTCTAGCTCGGCTTTTTGTGTTGCAAAGCTTGAAATTTTTTGTGCCATCAGTGGATCCAGAAGATGTTGTGTTTTTTCTATATCCAAAAAACGTCTGAACAGGGCGATATTTCTATAAGCATCCAAGAAGCGATCTTCAGATAACCCAAAACCTGATGCAATCTGTTTGATTGAAATTTTATGAAACGGCAGCGAAGAATCTTTTTGTTGCTTCATAGCTTTGATTACTTTCGCAACAACCTCTGCCTTCACCTCTTCCGTCGACATATCGATACCGGAATTTTTAGCGTAGCGAGCACCATTCATTAAGGAAAAGGCAACAAGATCCATGAATTTTTTGGAAAACAGGTCGCTTAGCCTATGAAACTGTATCAATGAGATATTGTGAGGCGCTTCAGCCCGTATCCCTTTGGAAGCTGCCAAATAGGAGTAAAACTGACGGACAATTGAGGGGGAAATAGCGTCTTGGAGCTTTACGTACTCTAAAACACAATCAAAGTATTCCTTTGCAGATATACCCTCTTTTTTCATTTTCTCAACCGATTCCACCGCTTTTGGTAAAAGTCGCTTATAAATAGATTCGATACTTAGATCTTTGATATTTGGATCTTGATAGGCTTTTGTTTTACTTATTTTTTTGTGGCAATCCTCAAAATTTTTTTCAAGCGAGGAGCCGTATAGCTCGTATACCGACTCAAAAATTTGGTCTTGCACAAGAAATTGCAATACAATCCCCCTGATTAGCGGGTGCATCTCCCCCTCTATTTGATCACTATCGACTAATGAAAGAACAGACTTCAATTCTAGGTCTGTAAAATTTGTGCCATCATAGAGTGTACCGATAAGCCTGGATTTTTCATTTACTGCTACGGTGTTGTCCCCCACACGCATAAATGTTGTGAGCAAAAAAGAAAAAAACAGAAGCATACCTACGGTCGCATAGAGGCTTTTTTGGTAATGACGGAAAATAAATAGCATGATTCAACGCCTACAAAGATCTTTAGTGAATCATCTTACAAATTTTCTACTTCTAAGACAAGCTTACGCTATAAGATGAATCGGATTTCGAGTAAATTTAGCTACTCTATATTTTTAACCTTGACAGCTAAAAAATATTATTTTTATCTTCCGATTATGATACCGGCTCTTCTATTAAAAACAGTGCTTGTAGGATTGATTGATTCGATCAATCAATCGACGATTGCAATCACCATCTACTTACTCAGTTCCTCGCAGCCGATCCGTAGAACCCTATTTTTCTTTTTGGGGATCATTTTCTCCTACTCGCTCTCGGGTCTACTAGTTTATTTAGGGCTCGGGGGATTTTTCTTTGAGGTGGTCTCCTTTAACCATACTTTTCAAGCGATCTTGGGTCTGATTTTTGGATCCATTATTTTTGCGATCCCTTTTTTTAATAAACAATCCAAGCAGCAACCTAGAAAATATCCAGACCTTTCCCACCCATTTATTTCTCTTTTTCTTGGTGCTCTACTCATTCTCGGTCAAATTCCGATCACTATCCCTTTTTTATATCTGATGCAACAGCTGGCCCACTCGATCCCTTTGCACGATTTTTGGTTTTTTTTGTTTCTATTCAACGCTCTTGTAACTTTACCTTTGTGGATCCTGCTCGTTGGCTATAGCCTTTTCCATGAGAAAGCACGCCCTTTTTTGCAGTGGGTAGAAAACTTCGTCAATCAAAATTCGACCAAGCTGCTTAATTTTGGTCTTTATATTTTTGGTTTTCTCATCCTCTTGGATGCGATATCTTACCTATCGGGACATCCTATCTTTACCTATAGAGGAAGATAAAAAATTTCTCCCTCATTGATCTTTTTTCAAAAAATATGTTTTTCACTTTGGTTGGGTATTTTTTTTAATTTGATCTTGTTCTATCCTTAAAAAATCCTTAAAGGGGGTCTTCACCAATGAAAATAACATTTCTTTCTACTTCACCCTTATCCTCTTTTTTGACAACGGTCAAAAGTTGTCCAGGCAAAGTCTATAACCTTGCCATCTCTTTATTTAAAGCTCTGTGGCACGTAGTTACTTTTCTGCCCAAAAAATGCCTTTCTATCATTACCTACCCATTTAGGAAAAAGCATAATACGCAAGAAAAGCCCCCTCTTCCAATTGCAGAAAAAATAAGACCTCCAAAAGCACCGAGTCCAATTTCCTCTTTGAATGAATTATCTATTACAACCGATAGAGGTCCAAAAGAGAAAAAAAAGGTCCGTTTTTCCATCGGCCATAATCTCCCAAAAGAAGACAAGAATCTCGTTCAAGCACACCTTGACCCGATACCGGAAGAAAACATAATCCCTCAAACTCAAAATACCCCAGCTTTGCCAAAAATTCTACACCTCCCATTTGATCGGAAGGCCCATCAAACCAATATGAGTAGGCAGCAAATGGCCGATTTGGCCTCCACCGCACCTTCAGCTGAGTCCCCTCCAGCCCCCGACGTCGAGCATCCTCCCGAAAAGATG
>RGYU01000032.1 GCA_010031885.1 Chlamydiota bacterium
TAAATTTATAAAATTTATTATAATTTAACCTTAAAAGTACACGGGATGCTTTCAATGATTTCTCAAGTAGGTACCCTTTTTCGCTCTAGTTCCCTCAGGGGGAACAGCTCTTATGTTAAAACTTTTTTTGAATCGAAATTGGCACTCCTTTCATTATATAGACCTGCCCCTCAACAGAGGTTTTTCCATAACTCAAAGCTACACAATAGGGTCGACTTCCAACCACCAATAAGAAATTTCCAATCCCATTTTTTAACCAACGGCCAGCCCCCTAAAAATCTTTCAAAAGAGGATCTATTAGTAGAAGCTCTCCGAACTGGAAACTTTCGCCCCATTTTTTCAAAAAAACCCGATTTTGTTAGAACGATTGATCCAAGAAAAAATTCTTAAATTTCGGCAGCTGTCCCTCCATTTTTTCCCATCGAAAGAGACATTTATCGAATTTGCAAAAAAATACCCTTTGGTCGGACACAGTTTTTTCCATAAAAATCCCGGCTCTACAAAACTATTTACAAGTGACGAGATCCTATCTATTGCCAAAGTCCACGAGAACCCGTACGCCTTTGCCCCATTTTTTACTTTTGATGAACAGTCGCTTGAAAAGCTTTATCAATATACAGAATGTTCCAATTCCTCTGCAGCAAAGGAAGAGCTCCTAAAAAACAAAAAAGCAAAAAACACTGCGAGCTTCGGGGGAGGAATTTTTAAGATCTTTATGTTTACAAACATTCTTCTCACGGGTCTTTCAAAAAAATCTACGACTCCCCAACCGGGCAGGATGGAGCGTGCATATTCTCCTCTCGAAAGAGATCTATTTTTCTCACTACATTCTTGATGCCTCTAGCGCCAAAGCCGATCTCTCCACCGCCTGCAGGTAGGAGTAGGCAGCTATCGGGCTATTGGCAAAATGGGAGGTCACCTCAGAAAGACCATTCGAATAGCGGTTCAGGTTTTTTGCATCGATTTGCTCAATGTCTCCAATCAAAATAACCTTTGTCCCGATCCCCGATCTTGAGATAAGGGTCTTGATTTCATGAGGCGAGCAGTTCTGACACTCGTCGATGATCAAAATAGATCTTTGAAAGGAGCGGCCACGCATATGGGCGATCGCCTCCATTTTGATTTTTGGCTGGCAGCTCACCCACTCGGCCACATCTCCGACATCCTCATTGCGTGCCTCCTTGATTGTCTCAATATTATCAAAGTAGGCTCCAAAGAGGGGTTTCAATTTATCTTGAGCAGTTCCGGGCAAATGGCCGATATCGGGACCCAATGAGTGGACAGGACGGGTAACGATCAGATGTTTATAAATCCCCTTATCAAATACCATCTCAAAGGCTGCTGCCATGGCTAGTAGAGTCTTTCCGGTACCGGCTCTTCCAATCAACGAAACTAGAGGGATATCCTCAGCTAGAAGCATATCCAGGGCGATTTCCTGTTCGATATTTTTTGCTAAGATCCCCCTGGCAACTTTTGTCCCCTTTCTGCGTATCGGAAAAAGCTTTTTTTCTCTTGGATGAAAACGGCAAAGAAGTTGCGATCCCTCTTTAGCTAAAAGTAAAACATATTCATTATTTAAAAAGGATTCTTCCGGCATGTGGACAAAACCGTCTATATAGGAGTGATCGATCACCGATTTTTCGACATGGATTGTGCGCATTCTTGATACCGGATCGATATCTTTGCGAGGAGGCTGGAAGTCATTAGCCTCAATACCGAGCACCTCAAGGGAAAGGCGCGTTGCAACCGATCTGGAAACTACAACAAGGTTGTCCAGCTCACCCTTGAGAGCATATGCTAGGTGAACAATACGATTTTGAGGGAGATCGGCTAAATGGGGAAGCCGTTTTTTGTCTATCGATCCGATCAAGGTATCAATCCGGACGAGGATCTCGCCGTCTATGATTACCCCATGATTGATATCTCCCGTCTTTGAGAGCTCGCTTAAAAACTGCAGCTGATCGCGGGCTATAATACCGTAGTCGGTCTTTTGCCCTACATGCTTATCCAGGTCATCAATCACAAAGCTGGGGATCACAACGTTTGAGCGCTTAAAGTGTTGGATAACATCGACATCATACAAAAGGACCGTTGAATCCAAAAGAAACGTTTTACGCCCGTGACCCATTCAAACTCCGTGAATTGTTTCTTTGCCTTATGGCCCCTTTTACCTCCTAAAATCAAGAGAAAAAAACGGGTTTGACAAGGGGATGGTGAATTGAGTATAGTTTTTTAAAGGTAACCTAAGAATTTTGATGAAGATCAACCAAAGAGTGCTTCACATCCCCCCGCACATCTCCTGTAAATGGAGTGAAATAGCCTCTTTGGGAGTCGAAAATATCGAGGGGCAAGACCTCCTTTTTGTCCATCTTTTATCCGGTACCCGGGCCCAGGTTCCCAACCTCACCCAGGATCAGATCGATCTGATTTTCAAGATGCACGTCCAGCATCTTGAGGAATCGGCAGACGAAGAAGAGCGTTTTAAAAACGTTAAAGAGATCCCCTTTTTCTCCAATCTTTTTCAACCCCCCCCTATGGATGCAAACGTGGCGACCTCTTTCGGCGCCCCGATCTCGTTTCACTTGGATGCAAACGATCCGGGATCTTTATTTCAGGGGCACAATCCCCAGTTCTCCAATTCCCCTCCACTACCCAAAGAGATTCTCGATAAGATCACCCTGATCGCCAAAGCGATCGGTGGAGATATGGTCAAAGAGGTGGAACCTGTAGAGCTCTGCAACTGTTTTTTTTGCCAAATAGCCAGGGCTTTAAAAAACGAAAGGGTAGAGGAAAAAAAGCCCCACATACCGAAAAATCTCCCCAAGGATCTATTAAGGGGTGGTATAGATCCCGAATGGATGGTTGAGGAAGTAGGGCCCCACATGTTTAAGGTAACAAGCAGAGATGAGCCCGGCGTATTGTATCAGGTCTACCTTGGCGAACCCCTGGGATGCTCCTGCGGATCCAATCGTTGCCAACACATCATTGCAGCCCTGAAAACCTAATTAAAAAAAACCTCCTTTCAACACCTCTTCAACGAAAAATCGTTTGCCTGCAATTGCCGTTTTCACCTAAAATAAGTTCTAAATTTTCCCTTAAAAAACATTTTTAGCGACACTTAAGCTGTCTTTTTTTTGATGGATTAAAAAATCTCAACAAACAGCGAGAGGGTGAAAATCGTCTCGTTTTTTTTTCAAGATTGATCAAGAAAATCTCCTTTGGTTTTGTTATAACGAAAAAACGCTAGAGAGAAATACTGAAAAACTCATAGAATGTTGTTATTCAAGGAGTTTAAGGTATGCGAAGCGTTTTGTCCTGCTTGGGTTTACTCACCGTTTCTACCCTGCTGATCGCTGAGGACGCAAATCAAAAAAAGGGGACCTCAAAAGATGCAGCCGTCACCTCAACTGTACAAAAACCTTCTCAAATCAAACAGGTTAAACCAGTCGAACACCCAGAGAAAGCCGCCCATTTTAAACCATTTACTGGAAAAGTGGTGGGAAATAGTGTTCGATTGAGATTGTCTTCTGAGCTTGACAGCCCGATAATAAAGGAACTGGTCAAAGGTGATCTATTGGTCGTCACTGGCGAAAAGAACGATTTTTATGCAGTAGAACCACCACAAGAGATGCACGCTTTCATTTTCCGTAGTCTTGTTTTGGATGGTGTGATCGAGGGTAATCGTGTAAATGTTCGTCTTCAGCCTGATTTAGAATCCCCCATTGTTGGACATCTAAGTGCCGGCGACAAAGTGGAGGGCAAGATTGCACAAGCCCACCCTAAATGGTTGGAAATTCCTGTTCCAGGAAAAACCCGTTTTTATGTAGCAAAAGAATATGTGGACTATGCCGGTGGTCCGGAACTGAAAGCTGTTCGAGACCGCAAAAAAGTAGAGCTTTCTAAGCATTTAGAAAAGACTGAATCTTTTACTCAGACTGAAATGGTAAAGCCATTTAATGAAATTGATTTTGATAAAGTTGCTTACAACTACCAACTTGTGTCTACCGATTACAAGGAGTTTCCTGAGTCGGTGGAAAAGGCCAAAGCAAAATTGGTAGAGATGCAAGATCTCTATCTGCAAAAAAAACTTGCCTATCTAGAGTCTAAAGCAAATCAAATCTCAAAAGAAATTGCACGTCGAGAGTCTAAACCTCATGAAGAGCCCGTGGCCTCAAAAACCCGTCCTGTTGCCCAACCACAGCCAACTTCTTCCGTTAAAGAGGCGCTTTTGCAACAGCAAAAGGATACACTAGCTGCCCTTCCACCGATTGCGAACCCAAACTGGGATCCGATCGAGGAGAGCCTTTACCTTGCGTGGGCTATGAGTCACCGTAGCAAATCGATAGAAGATTTTTATAACGATCAAAAGGCTCGCTCATTTAAGGTTACCGGTGTACTAGAGGCATATGTAGATCCTGTCCGTAACAAACCTGGTGATTTTATTATAAGGGATAGAGATTGTCCAGTCGCTTACGCCTACTCGACATTGATCGATTTGAAGCCTTTTGTTGGTAAACCTGTGACGTTTCAGGTAACCAATAGGGCAAATAACCATTTTGCATTCCCTGCATATTTTGTACTGAGTATTGAGTAATCAAGAAAACTTTTTTGGTGAAACAAAAGGCCGTCTGATTTAGTCGGCCTTTTTATTTTTTAAAATTATTTCGTATTCTCCTTAAGTTTTTTATAGGTTATCCTTTTAAGACTTCTCTTTTTAGGATCTATTTTTATGTCCAAATCCACAGAATTACACGCTTTAAGACAGCAACTACTTCAAATCGATGCCAAAATTCTTGAATATTCTATTGAAAGAGAAGCTATTCTGGAAAAATTAAAGATTGTAAAGATGGGCTTAGGACCCGTTTACCTACCGGACATTGAACACAAAAAAAAGAAAGAACTTATCACCTTTTGTAAAAAAAAGATTCAAAATCTTTTTCACACCTCTTGCCTGCAACAATTGAATAAAAATTCCAAAAATTGCCTTTTTACAGTAGATAAGGATTGTTTTTTTTATTCATGCCTAAAAGATTTTGTCACTTTTAACTCCAGAAGAGCAAAGTACATTTTCACGTCGAGAAAAGATAAAAAATTCCAGCAAATCCCGATCTACATCCGAACTTGCCCCCCTAAAAGGGTGTTGCCTGATCGCATTACTTTGGTGATGAAAAAAAAAGATACCCTTTTTAGACAAAGACTAACCATCTATGGATCGAATAATTTGATCATGACTGATCTTAAAATTTTTTTAGAGTCAATTGCCAACCATGTCACAATCAGATCTTAGAGCAATTTTTTCAAAAAGTTTGAGGTAGTTGTTTTCATGATATCTCGACCCTCCAATCCGTTCAGATAAATTTGGGATGCCTCCTCAAAACTATATTTTTTGGTGATAAAGTCGACCTGAAAATGGCTGATCCCGAGATTTTCTAACTCTTGGATATAGGGAAAAAGACTCATAGGTTTTTTGTTAAGGACGATTGATTTACAAAGCTCATGATGAACCTCGTAAATCTCTTTATCTTCCCCCTCAATCTCTAGTGTTCTATATCCACAGACTTTGGATGTAGGGCATCCATTATGTAGAGCAGTCAGCGAACAGCTTTCAGCAATAAAAAGGGGTATATCTTTGAAAAGGATTATTTTTTGGGATGATCTGTATTCAGACTGAACCAGATCCTTAATATTGGGACGGTCATCCTCTACCGATAGAGTGACTTTAGAAAACCCAAGCTCCTTAAGCTGGCTGATCGCTTCATGATTAAGTACGTAAATTGCAAAATCGGCTGTGATGTCCAAATCTTTCCCGCCCGACTCTTTTTTTAAAAAGCTTAACCCGCCTATGTTTGCGCATTCAAAACGATTGATCCCTATAGATAGACAAAACTGGACCATCGAGCGAATAAAAGGTTCATCCCATGATCTTAAAATCAAGGGCAGTGCAATTCTTAAAGGCACTTTGGCCAAATCTGCCCTCTTTTTTAAATCTCCAATATACGTATGCCCAAGGCTCTCTAAAAAGGCTTTTTTAGGTTCAAAGATCAGCTCATCAGGTCTGTATGCTGCATCCAAATCTAAAAATTGATCGAGTTCAGGTCGATCAATTTTTAAGCTAACAAATCTTTTTAGGAATGGAATCTGTTTAGGCGTCTGAGAAACCGGGATACTGACATTTTCTTTTTTTTGGGTAAGATAGCCTTTGATTCTCTCCACAATTTCACGTTTGAACTCTTTCAAGTGAGATTTGGGGACGAATAGATAGTCAAATGAACCTTTAAAATGAAGATCCAGCTCTACCCCCACCTCACCCAGTAGTCCAAAAATATCCTGAAGCCCCTCTAAAAAACCCTCTCTAGAGAGACTTGGAGAAAGCTCAAAGTATTTTTGATAAAAAAGCACCTCTTCTTTTCGATCAATAATAGCCATTTTTAAAAGTTGGACATCACGATCTATCTCGATAATAGCATCCAGCCTGAAAGTTGCCCGAACTTTTGCAAGAGGAATCTTGAGGATCTGGTCGATAGACCTTTTTAAGGCATTCGAGCGGACTTTAAAAACCGCATCACCCACCTGAGGCAGGGGCATCCCCTCTGGAACGACGATCTCAATAAGCTCAAGACCTGGATGATAATATGCTTTCTTTCCGTCAGCATAGATAGCCTCTACCGAAAAACCAATCTCTTTATTTTGGTACCTCGTTTTGAGCATTTTGGGATCTGAGTGAAGCTTGACCCCATGTTGAGGTTTTGCATGAAAAAGTTGCTCTTTGGGTATAATTTTAAGGCCGTCATGAGCCTCGAGTGGTTTTTTCAAAAAAAATTGAATTCGTCTTCTTTCTAAACGCTCAATATGCCCTACCAAAATACCCTGATGTGTCGGATTATTCAAGTCGATCACATTCTCTTCGTATCGACTTTTGTAAAAAAGGGTGGTGGGACTTCTTGAATAACTAAAATCTTTTTCCTGATCTAAAAGGCGAAAAAGGGATGATGCTCCTTGAAAACGATCGGTATTCTTTTTAGATTGAGGGATCATACTGTCTAAAGCTTTTCGATATTGGCGTACGGTTGAAGCCACGTACTGGGCATCTTTTTTACGCCCTTCAATTTTAAGACTGTCTATCCCAATCTCCACAAACTTTTCTAAAAGATTTGTCGTGTCAAGATCTTTCATGCTGAACAAAAAGCCGTGCCCAGGTTCAGATAATATCTTGTAGGGCTTACGACAAGTATAAGCACATTCTCCTCGATTTCCGCTTCGTCCGCCCTCCGCTCCGGAAAAAAAACAAAGTCCACTGTAGCTATAGCAAAGACTGCCATGACAAAATGTCTCCAGCTCTATCAACTCCGAAGGGTACTGTTCGCGTATTTTTTTGATCTCCCTTAGGGTCATTTCTCTGGCTAAAACAACCCTCTTAAACCCCAATTCAAGGGCCATATCCACACCGTAGAGATTATGAATCGCCATTTGTGTGCTCGCATGCATCCTCAAGGAAGGAAAATATTTACGAATGAAACGAGCAACTCCAAGGTCTTGAACTATGACACCACCCACCTTCATCGATTCTAGCGCATCCAAAATTGGAGCAAGGTCTTTAAATTCTGTCTGCTGAATGAGTACATTGAGAGTAACAAGCACCTTGGTAGAAAATTCTGAAGCCTGAAAAATCATCTCTTTTAATTCATCTAAAGAGAAATTATTCGCCCTTTTTCTCGCATTAAATTGTTTCAACCCCAAAAATATTTCATCTGCACCAGTTAGTAAAGCCGCTTTGAAAGCCTCTTGAGAACCTGCAGGGGCTAGAAGCTTTGGTAATTTAATAAGTGATTTTGATTGCACTAAAATTGTCCGTAGGAATTGAGGGATAAATTTTCTCAAAAATTTGCGGTTTCGTCAATCAATTTATATTTCACAAGAAAAAGCGTATTTAATAGTATAATTTTTATTATCTGGATTTGAAACTATGAAATTCTATTTAATGCTTTGTTCTTTAACTTTATTATTAGGACCCTATTTAGAGGGAAAAAAAGATCCTCTTCATAGAGCTTATAAATACCCATGTAAACTCAAACCAACTTTCCTCAAAGGGTGTGAAGCGTGTGAATTGAAACAGATTTTGGAAATGGTAGGATTGCCCCCAAATAGCGTGATTAACATAGCAGATATTGGCGCCTTTGATGGTGCACGCTCCTGTTTATTTGCAAAACAAATTCATTCTGGAGTCATTTATAGCATTGATAATTGGCAAACAAACATAAATGAAGACTATAAGCTAGGCGATGATCTGGTTTTTGATCAATTTTTATCTAATATCAACAAAGCTGCAGCAACGTCAAAAATTCGACCCATTTGGGGATCAAATGATCAGATAATAGATGGTCAGGTATTTAATCATTTGCCTCCGCACTTAAACCTAGTTTTTTTAGATGTGAGTGCCATTTATCCTAGTATCACTGCCAGCCTAGAAAATTGGTTGGAAATTGTAGAGGGAACTGGCGTTATCTGCGGAAATGGATGGGGTTTTCATAAATTGCAAGACGAGCTAACTAAATTCGCAGAAGCCGAGCAGATGCGCCTGATGACAATTGGGGATTACTGGCTATTGAAAGAAGACTGACCAAAAAATCTTCAAGCCCTTGGATCTTCCAAGGGTATATATTTTGCAGTTACCTCTAACTCCTCCAAAAGACGAATTTCATGCCCCTCGCCTGAAGCACCCATCTCTTCAAATTTTCGAGCTGTAGAGAGCACCCTTTTTTCCATTGATCCTATGAATTTGTTATGGGCCTCAACTGTCTGATTGAGCGCTTTCGACATCGCCTGAATATGAACGGAGGCATCTTGCAGCCTTTTATGCAGCTCTTGACCTAATTCTTTGACTTTTTCAAGGTTTTCTCTCAACCGATCCTCTTTCCAGGACAAGGCTACAGTTTTCAAAAGAGCGATTAAGGAGGTTGGCGTGACGATCAAAACATCTTGTTTGATCCCATACTCGAGTATTGTTGGATCCAATTGTAGTGCCGACGAGAAAAGAGCTTCTGTTGGAAGAAACAAAAGAACAAATTCAAAACCTTCAACCAGCTTAGCATATTTCTTCCTCTTCAAGGAATCCATATGGTCTTTAATTCGGCGAACATGATTGGTCATCTTTTCGAGCCGAACATCAGGATCATCTGTACTTAGAGCCTCAAGATAAGATTCCATAGGAGTTTTGACATCTATGATAATTTGCTTTCTTTTAGGTAAACGGATAATCACATCAGGTCTTAATTTTCCCTCTTCCGAGCCTATAACCTCCTGTTCTAAAAAATCGGTGTAGGGAAGCATGCCAGCAGCTTCAATAAGCCGCTTTAGCTGTACCTCCCCCCAAAATCCTCTTACATCCGGTTTTTTAAATGCCTGCAAGAGGGCATGCATCTCTTTAAGAATGTACTGGTCGGTTTGATGAATCTTGCGAATTTCTTCACCCATCTTTGCCGTGTCGATCGTTTGAAAACGTTCCATCGATCTCATCTGCTGATCTATTTCTGAAAGGCGGTCATGAAGTGGTCTTAAGGTCAGATCAGTCGTTTTCTTTTGGCTGTTAATAATATACGTTAATAAACTGAGTAAAATTAAAGTTAATACCCCGAAAACAATCGACAAATATTCCATAAATTGCAAACATCCATTTGGCTATGTATTCTAGGGTAAACATTAGTTTAATACATCATGTTTTTGATCCAGAGCTTATCTTTAAAGAACCTGATGAAATCATAGAGATTTTTAGAAAATCGATCCCATCAAATTTTAAATTTTCCCCTCGATTACTCCTAGAAAGGACTCGTTGCATTTTAAAAACGCCCTTAGCAAGAGGTGAAAAAGATCTAGTATTGAAAAGAATCGTGGTTACATTTCCACATCTATTCCTTTCAACACTTCAATCTTTGGAGTCAAAAATAATCGGAAAATATCTCCTGGAACATCTGCTTGGACAAAGCGAAAAACCAGTACTCTTAGAACTTCTGCGCTCTTTTGATGAAGATTCATTTTTTTTATTTTTAACAGCGCAAAAATTTTATGCCTTGGAAATGATTCTTCTAAAAAAAGACCTCGATGTTTTTAAAGAAATCTCCCCTCGTCCGCTGTTTAGGGCTCTCAAACAGGCTGTCGACCAAGGCTTGGAGCATATGCTCATCTACTTAGACTACCCTAGACTAATCAATTTACCCCAACTCTTCCATCCTTGCTTGATCGAATCGACACTTGAGCTATTTTTAGAGATTCTTGAGAAATATCCACAGAAAGCAGCTTGCATTTATTCAGTAATGAATACCCAAAAGGAACGTTTTGCCCAGGCTTATTTGGTACTGCTTTTGACTAAACCCGATTCTCATCTCCTTTTGGACAGGCATTATCTCTATCAAAGGCCAGATCTTTTGGAGGCTAAAGAATGCACACTACGGCTCTTGAAAAATGACCTTCTTTGTGAGGAATGGTTAGAAGTATCTGAAGAAACGCTTTTGACCCTTTTATCCTTGCCGAAGTTGTTGAATTTGCTTTTACCTCAAAAAAAAACACAACTCGTCGAATATTTATCCATCAGACTAGCTAAAGCGGATATTCTTTTAGAAAAGAATCGATATGATAGAGTTTTGCTGTTAGATTTTTACTTTAGCCTTTCGATAAGTGACAAAAGACTGATAAGCTTTTTTCCTGCACTAGAACATGACATCAAACGCATCAGTCAATGGAAAGAACAGAAAGACTATTCTCTTAAGAGATTCGAAGAGGTATTTTCTCAAAAAGAGAGACTTAGCGAGTCTCTTTTAACATTTTTTTGCGAAATGAGCTTTTTTGAGGATCCAGGGCTGAAGATTGAAAATCTTCAAATCTATGACAAAGAAACCCTGATCCACCTTTTGCCAATCCTCGAACCTAGCCAAATCAAATACGTCTCAAATTATTTGCCTAGAGAATATCTACAGATGAGATGTGAGAACATAAAAATATTTTCTTTTGAAACGGGTTCTTCCTTTTCTTTTCCACAAGTACTGACAGAATTTTACCTAAATTGCTTCTTTGAATTAAGGCAACAATTAGGTTCAGAAATTGAAAATTTTGATAGTTCCATCCATTTGTTATTTCTAAATTCTTTGGGACATGCACCTGCAATAGCCTTTTTTACCGGTTTGTCCTATCCAACCCTTCGCTCTTATATTGTTGATCTGATCGGGTTTTTAGACTCTAAAATACTAAAGATGATCATCCCAGTACTCAACTATCATGAGTTACATAAAATTTTCCAAAAACATTCTCTAGAGGATATTCTCAACTTCACCCCATTTTTAACACCCGATCAAGCCACTATCTTCACCGAATTCTTGGGACCCTATCTGCTTAAAGTAAACAAAATGCTTTTAAATTCTAATTACGTTGCCCTTCAAATGCAAAAATCAACCCTAACAAAATTGGAAAAAACGATTAGCTCAAAAACCCTGGAGGCCTACCTTTTAAATATCAATCAATCTCTTCAGCAATTTTTAGAAATAGATGGGGAAAATATGTCGGAAGAGATTCTTTGTCCCATAACACGCGATGCGCCAGTTATTCCAGTAAAAATACGGACTTGTCAAGGAACCGACGAAAAATTTATCTACGATAAGGAAGCCCTTTTAAGCTGGCTTAGAAAAGAAAATACGTCTCCGATGACTAGAGCAGAAGTCTTGGAAGTTATTTCACTCATCCCAGATATGGATGGAACCACTGTAATCCAAACATCAGGTAAAATAGAGCAGTTTATGACAAAAATCATTTCCCTCTTTGGTTATGCAGTACGCAAATTTAGATCCTATGACAGTTTCTTTTCTTAATGTTCAAGGGCTAGTGCGCCTTTTTTGTAGTTCTATTGCGCAAGAGCATGATCTATTTATCGACGCTACAGTTGGTAATGGACACGATACCCTTTTTTTAACCCAGCTAGCCCAAAAACATAATGGTCGTGTTGTAGGATTTGATATTCAACAAAAGGCGATCGAGACAACTAAAAAGAAAGTTGAGGGATTTTCAAATGTGTCGTTAATTCTGGACAGCCATGCAAATTTTGATCACTATGTGCAACCTGAAACAGTGGCCCTAATCGTATACAACCTAGGTTATTTGCCTCACGGAGAAAAATCTATCACAACCCAGAAAAATTCCACGCTTCTAAGCATTCGCTTAGGGTTAGAGCTATTAAGATCGAAGGGAGGAATCGCGATCATATGCTACAGTGGACATCCAGAGGGATTAAATGAAATTGAAGGTTTAAAGGGGTTTGTTCATACTTTAGATTCCAAAAAATTTTGCGTAACTTGGACTGAATGGAAAAATCGAACTCTATGCCCAAGCGTAGTACTCATACAAAGAATTCACTAATTTGGAATCTAAAAAATGAGATCCAAAAATGAAGGGATACTGTATCGGATCAATCCCCCAAACACACCCATCTCCTCAATTGCCTCATCCTCAAACCACTGTCCTGTTTCCAAAAGCTTAGAAATCTGCCATTTCACCTTTCTTTTTGAAATTTCCATAAGCATGGATCTTGCTCCCACATACTCTATAGGATGTACCTCATAACTTTGAAGAGAGGCGATGGAGTCCAAATTGGATCTTTCGTCATCTATCAAGTATATTCTTTCAATAGAAAGACTTAATGTTTGGATGAGTTGATGTATTAATTGATCTTTAGGAATTTTTCTCCCAAACAAAAGCCCCTCTTCCAAAAGGGGTACGTTAGATTCCTCATGCCCAAAAGATGTCAGTTCACAATCTAAACCCTGAATCATACCCCTATTAAAATTGATTCCATTTTTACAGAGCAGTTCTTTTCGCCATTGCTCTACTTTTGGGATAATCCCAAAACGTCCTCGCCTACACCGTGTTATACCCATTACATAAACACCCTGATCCTGCAGTCTAGTAATGATCGGAACGCTATTTTTTTCTACCAATATCCTATTGGGATAAAGGTAGGTAAGGCTTAAACGGTATTCCAGTAACCTCTTTTGCTCATCTGTTTTTGCAAGTGCAACAAGTTCATCCGCAATTTTTCTAAATAATTCTTTATGAGGTGTTTTAAGGGCTTGATCTACTGCAGTAAGAAGAACCTCATCAATATCAAATACAACAAGAGCCTTTTGATCTAATTGGGAAAATTCATGCTCCAATTCTCGTAAGGATTCTATTGTTCTTATGTTTGCAATCAGCGGAAATAGAACAAAAAGAAAAAACACCTTACTAATTTTCATGCCTCTTACCTCGCGTATTTTTTAAAAAATACAAAACTTCACAAAATCAAGCAAAACATATTTTCTTGATGATCTTTACTAAAAAAGTATGTTAATTGATTTCTTTTCCAGTTCTTGTGAAAAAATTTTAAATAAAATTGAAACCCAAGATCTCATTAACCTACTGATTTTTAATACGATAGAAAAAATGAACATTTAATCGTAAAAAAACCAACAAATTTGTTTACTGTAATTTATAAATTTAATTATAATTTCACCCTTAAGAGAATCCTTGCTTATCCAGAGGGAAAAAGCTTATTGAAAAGGCTTTCTTGCTAATAGCCATAGAGTTAGGTCAAAAAAAAGGCTTAAAAAGGAAAATTATGTCAACCGTATCAATAGGTTCCATGGGTGCCAACATAGACATCCTCAACCCCCAAGTCGCATCGGGTGCTATGAACCCAAACGGCCAAACAGATCACTCATGCAGCGCTGATGCTGTATGTCCAATTTCTTTAAAACCTTATCCTAGTATAAAAGTTCCTGTCAGGATTTTGTCAGAACAAGGGCTCCAAAAACAAGTTTTAGAACCACAAATTTATGAAAGAGAAGAGTTAGAAGAATGGATGTCTGTATCTGGTTTAAACTCCCCTACATCTCCTATTTCAAGGGGGAAAATTCTTAAAATTGTCGATTGCGTAGGATCATTATCTGCGCCTTCACAACAGCAAGAAACTTCAATGCCTTCACTACCTCAAGAAACTGCAGTACCATTAAACTTCAGCCAAAAGATTTTAAAAACCGCCCTAAATATTGGGGTGTTTGTACTTAAAGTTTTGGCATCGATTGCGCTTACTTCAACTATCATGCTGACTTATACCCTAATTGGGGCAGTATGCGGTTTAGTGATTCCTGGTGCATTAATTGGATTTACATTAGGACTGCTTGCCGGGATCAAGATTTCACAAAATGTCTTTTGGGAAGGTAAAGAGCTTTTTTGCAACGAAAATAAAAATATTTTTTGTTTTTCCTCCAATCCAAGAGAAAACAGCATATTTTATGGATAATAAATTCAAAAATCAAGGGATGTTATGCCAGCATTAAACTGTCAAATGGAGCATGGCCCAAGCTCCACGAATTCAATAATTGGGCCTGATAGCCAAGATCATGAAGAGCCACTTTGTGCGATTACGTCCGATAAAATGGAAGATCCAGTCCGAATTTTGAATTCCAACGGAAGATTTGAGAATGAACTATATGAGCGAAGCGCTCTCAAAAATTGGCTTAAAATAAATCCTACATCGCCGATCACGAGACTGGCGGTAAAAGAAATTGTCACTGAAAAACCTCTTTTTGGGCTACCGATAGATAAAATTAAAGATCCAGTCCAAATCATAAATTCACAGGGACAATTAGAGGAACAAGTATACGAGCGAGCTTCTCTTGACTATTGGCTTCAATCTAATTCCAATCATTCACCTGCAACGAATCTAGAAATAAAAGAGATTGTAGAAACAAAACTTCCGTATGACATCAAGATATTGAGAACAGCAAAAAAAATAGGGATCACTGCCCTTAAAATTCTAGGCTCATTAGCACTTACCCTCATATGTACAGCTAGTTATGCAATCGTTGGTGCGGCAATTGGTGCTCTAGTTATAGAAGCAGTAGCTGCATTTACTGCCATAGCTCTAGCCGCAATTATTTTTTGCGCTATCATATTTTTGATAGCTGCTTTAGGACCATCCATTGGACCCTCCAACCCCCATCCAACACCAGCTCCAGCACCCTGCCCCAGTCCTTCCCCGTCAATCAATGCTCTGCCATTAAAATTAGCAAAAGGGGGAGCTATCGCGGGGGCAGTAATTGGTGGTGCGCTAGGACTTTATATTGGTATAAATGTATCCAAAAACTTGTTCTGGAAGGGGCAAGATCTCTTTTCTGAAGAAAATAAAAATATCTTCTTCTTAAGAGGATAATCGACAGATTCTAGTATGCGCTCTCATTTTCAAAAATGCGCATTCCTGCTAATCAAAAAGCTCTGGTAAATCCGCCTTGCGGCACCAGAGCTTTTTTATCTTTCTCGCGCTTACCTTCTGAACCCAGACCTACCCCCTGGGGAGTGACCGGGTGGCGGGGCTGAAATCCCAAATTTGTCCATTTAGTTAATCCCTAATAGACAATATATCCAATAATCGATGTAAAGAGAAAAAAAAGGGGGTTCAATGTCCGTAGGTCCTTCAGAATCGGGAGAATGGCACAAAATTACCTCAAGTATCGAGGAAGCCATAGGTAATGCAAAGACAACAGAGGACTTAAATCTAAGAATCCAATCCGTTTTCCATGGGTGCCCTCTGTCAGAAGAAAAGAGTATAGATAAAGCTACTTTGGACCGATTGAATGCAATTGAAAAAAATACCCACTTCCCCATAAAAGCTATCTTACTAGCAAATACTCTATTTGAAAAAGTTTCAAAAGAAAATCCCCAAGAGTGGGAGGATCTTGAAAGAAAATTTCAGCTATTAAAAGACAAGTACCCTTCTGAATTCCAAGAAACTATTGTATCGTTAAAAAAAAGATACAATTTTGAATCAGATGCAATAAACTTAAAACAATTACTTATAGACTTGTACCAATCGCAAAAAAATATAAACATCCAAGATATTTTTGGTTTGGCTTTTAAGTTAAATATTGATATTTTTTACGATTTTTTTTTACAAAATGTCTACACTCCTCTAGCTAATGAAGCAAGAAAAAAAATAAGCAAAGATTCGGTAGTTGGGCTTAGAGATAAGGCTCCAGAAATACAAGAAAAGTTTCTTCAGAAAAAATCGCATGAAATTGCTTTTGTGAAACAGCAATTTCTAAATAGAGAAAGTTTTAGAAATATTTTCAAGGATTGCTGCAGATGGCGATCAGATTTAGCCTACGAATGTCTCGAAGTCAATAGCGATAGATACTCTATAAGATCATTTGGGCTTATGCGGACATCAGGATTGGTATCTGGGTTCGAGGCATCTAAAGCTCCACCAGAACTTATAAAAAAATGTGAAACACTCATAAGTGACAAAAATGATGAGGATGATAATTGGGCCTTTCCCGATTGGGCTAAAGAACGCCCTTTTGTTGGCCATAAAGCCCTTCGGCAAAGAACAATCTATGGGGTGATTGATGGCCAAAACATTCCTCTTACTAGACTCAACATTTTTGGTAGAAATAATGAAGATTTTCAGCGTATGAGTGATAGAATCCATCAATGGGAGAGTAGAGCGTTTCCGGGTTTATTACATCACCATAGTTGGACACATACAGATCCCCAATATATAGAAAAATGCATGACGCACATTCAAAGACTCTACCAAAATCTTCTAGACGAACAAAACCCTAAAGAAAAACTTAATCTTATAGCTAGAATTCATTGGTGGGGTTGCCAAGCCTGCCCGTGCTTTAGAGGGAGTGCTGCGATTATGGAGGCGATCTGTCAAGGTCTACTTGAAGGAGCTCATCTCCCATATCGACTCAATCCAGAAAAACCCGCAGACATATACGCTCTAACGGAACCTAATGAAACCAAATTTGTAACAGATTATGTATCTTTACTTCAATCGACTGAGCTTGACTAGAACAGCGCTCCCATCGTCCTACTAGCTTCTATACTGCACCCTGGGGAGTGACCGGGTGGCGAGATAGAGTGGGTGTTTATTACGAAGGCTAGTGTAAAAGGGGGGCCC
>RGYU01000033.1 GCA_010031885.1 Chlamydiota bacterium
CTATCGAACCTATTCAGGAACGTTTAATCCTTATTGTATCTATGGAGACCCTTTCCGAAAATATAGAAAAAGCTTTTAAGCTGATTCGTCAAATTCTGACCTCTACTGTTTTTGACGAAAAAGAGCGAATTGAGGAAGTTGTCAAAGATCTATACACCCACCTAAAATCCCGTTTCACTCAAAGGGCTGTGGGACGGTGTATTTTGAAATCTAAATCCTTGCTTAAAACAGGTTATGAAGCACTTGAGGAGCTAAAAGGTTTTTCTTTTTATCTCTGGCTTAAAGAGAGGGTTGAAAACCCTGTTGAGCTGCTATTAGACCCTCTGAAAAAAGTTTATGAAACGATTTTGAGGGCCAAAGGGTTGCAAGAAATGTCACTCACTACCGATCTTGATAAAATACCAGCAATGGATTTTGGAATCGTACGAAACCTCGAGCCTTTTTTGAATGAAAGTTTGCCGCATAAAATTCCTAATTTGTTCTTTGGATATAAAGTACCCCTTCAAGCAAACGAGAATGCACTTTCGTTTCCAGGTTTTTCTTTCGAAGACCCCGATTCTCCCTATGCAAGGATTGCGGTGCAGCTTGTAAAACATTTGCAGATTCACCCTATTTTGAGAGAACTTCACGGAGCTTATGGGGCATCCATGTCTTATGATATGGATCAAGGTATTTTTACCATGTTTACCAGCTGTGATCCAAATATTGATTTGACGTACAAAACCTTTTTAGAGGTGCTGAAACCGATTCACGGGGGGCTTTTTTCAGATCAAGATCTTTATGAAGCCAAACTTGCTGCCCTACAGAAAACTGACGGAATTTCTGCCCTTAATATGCGAGCATCAGACCAATACTGGCTCAACCGATTGGGTCGAAGCGAAGAGAAAAGGATACTTCATCGGAATCGATTGATCGAAGCAGATACATCTGCTATAAGAATATGTGTATCAAAAATAATGGATAACCTTATAGATGCCGTATCAGTAACGGTTGCCTCAAAAAAGGCGCTGGAATCGCTTGAGAAGCATCTTACAACACTTGTGGAGCTTTAATGTTTAAACCATTTTCCTATTACCTTATAAGCCTAAGTCTCCCCTTTGGCCTTCTTACGGATTATCAGTTAAACGCTGTTTCTACCCCTGAGTCGACTTACGAACCACGACTTGATAAAAACTACGTTAAAATTGTAGACGAGGTTCAAAAACCTTTCATCTATGTTTCCACAAAAGCCAAACGGACTGTCGTCCAATTGAAGGTGGAGTGTGCGTCGCTGCAGCAGCCAGAAATCAATGCTTGGCCTTTTGATGATGAGTTCTTTAATCAATTTTTTGGAAAACGGCCACCGCAGGATCAGCAACGGGCAAAAATGAGCTTAGGAACGGGATTTTTTGTATCACCAGATGGCTACATTATGACAAATTATCATGTAGTCAAGAATGCGAAGACGATCAAGGTAAGCTTTTTAGACCATCTTGAAAGTGAGATGCCAGCTGAATTTATTGGAGGGGATCCAAAGACTGACGTAGCTGTTATCAAAGTGAATGTTGAAAATCATGAGTACCTCAATTTTGCCGAAGATAATGCTGTTGAAGTTGGACAATGTGTCATAGCTGCTGGAAACCCTTTTGAACTTACTACAAGTATTACTATGGGTGTAATCTCTGCAAAAAATCGTAATAATTTGCAGATCACCGATGTTGGCGATTTCATCCAAACAGACGCTGCGATTAACCCGGGAAATTCGGGAGGTCCTCTCTTAAACCTTTATGGGGAAGTGGTGGGGATGAATACGGCAATACTCTCCAACTCCGGAGGCTATATGGGTGTTGGGTTTGCCATACCCTCCTCTATTTGCCAAAATATTATGTACCAATTAAAAAAAGATGGCCAGGTCAGATGGGGATATTTAGGGGTCTCGGTTCAGTTCATAGATGCCTCCTTAGCAGAAGCGTTTGGTACAACTAAAGGTGCACTTGTGGCCTCTGTTCAAAAAGGTTCTCCGGCTGAAAAGGCTGGAATTGTGGCTGGGGATGTGATCCTTGGAGTTGATACAAAAAATATCAATACCCCACAAGAGCTTGAATCGGCTGTTCGCCTCAAAGCTCCGGGAAAAGAGATCAGTTTACGCATTTTAAGAGAGAAAAAAGAGCTCAAATTCAAAGCTGTAATTGATGATCGGCAGACAACAGAAGTAGGTGATGGATATGATGCCCGACTTGGAATTCATGTTGAGCCTGCAACGCAAGGCAGCTTGCAACGTTATTCCCATGCCCTTTTAGATGCAGAAGGGGTCATTGTTAAATCTATAGATGATAACTCTCCTTTAAAAGGAAAGGTTCAAGTCGGCTACTTGATCAGTCAAGTGAATAACAAAAAGATAAAATCTGCAAGTGATTTTGTGGAGGCGATGAAAGAATCTCAAAATAAAATTGCAACTCTTTTGCTCGTAAGTCAACGTGGTCAATACTTTTTTGTCAGTATGACACCCAATCTGAAAAGCAAATAAGCTTAATCTTAAGAAAACCCGGCATAGGCCGGGTTTTTCTCTTCAATCGATTACTTTTCAAGAATCACTTTTTGAAATAATGGATCTTGGCGAAGTTTCTGAAAAGCTGGATCGTCAATCACCGTTTTATCTATACCCAAATCAAGAGCCACTCTTAAGAATTGTATGGCAAGCTCGTTCTCTCCAACCATAACACCGGCTTTTGCTGCCAAAAGTGCCTCAATAGGACCAGGTTCATCCTGGAATACGATACTGGCCATTTCAATCGTCAGAGGGTAGTCTTTTTCCTCAAAAGAGGCTTTCAATAGAATCTTTTTTCCATCTAATGAAATCTGACTGCGAATCGGATTGAGCAAAGAATAGACCTCTTTATAGTCTTGTTTCATGCTAGCCATTTTAGCCAAAGCCTCGGATGCTTTGGCAAAACAAAACCCCTCTTTTGCATGGTCTTTGATTTTTTTATAAAGCTTTTCTGCCTCTGCTAAATTATGCTCGGCCATAAATAGCTCCGCTTGCGACAGGTCCTTGCGAACCTCTTCAGAAAAATCAGATTCGCCCATCCTACGTACTTGTTTGAAAATCTCTATCCCCTGAAAAAGGAGGAACATAAAGATGATCCCCAAAAAGAGCTGTCCTATAAAAAAGAAACCTACAACAGCACTGGCAGCAAAGAAAATTGAGATTCCGGCGCTGATCATGTATCCCCTGAAACCAAAAATTCCCTGGCAAATGACCCGCATTAATTGCCCACCATCAAGTGGTAAAATCGGCAAAAGATTGACAACCGTCCAAAATGCATTCACAAATCCGAATAAAAAGGGGTAGACAGCGTAAGGAGATGAGCGTACTTCAGGCAGTGCAAAAATAAAAAAACCAAGAAATGAGAGGGCTAGACTTGCCATGGGCCCTGCAAGAATCACTAGAAATTCTTTAAATCCACTAATCTTTGGCCCCTCCGGATAGGTAAGACCTCCAAAAGCAATCAACTCAATTCTCGGTCTTTGTCCAAAAAATTTTGACGTAAGAGCGTGACCATATTCGTGAATCAAAACAGAGACAAAAATGACAATGATCCAAAATAATGTCCCAATTAAATTAAGCGAATTTAAAAATCCAATGAGGGCGGCGACCACAAAAAAGGGCCAAGTAACTTTCACGGGGATGCTTTTCCCAAATTCAAACATTATTTCCCCTTAAAATTTTTAATCGCTTTTTGAAGGGCTAAACCCATGCTTGCTGGTGTTTCGGCAACCGTAACGCCACACTCTTGCAAAACTCGGATTTTGTCTTTTGCCTTACCCGAGCCATTGGAAACGATTGCACCGGCATGACCCATACGACGCCCTTCGGGTGCCGTAACTCCTGCAATAAATGAGGCAACGGGTTTGGTCACATGATTTCGAATAAATTCGGCCGCCTCCTCCTCTTGTGAACCCCCAATCTCCCCTATCATTAAGATAGAGTGTGTATTAGAATCCATTTGAAACAGTTTGATGGCGTCAATAAAATTTGTCCCATTGATCGGATCTCCGCCAATCCCAATACAGGTAGACTGCCCCAAATTTAACGCACTAGTTTGGTGCACCGCCTCATAGGTTAAAGTCCCCGATCTGGAGACAATTCCTACGTGCCCGGCTTTATGGATATAACCAGGCATGATACCTATTTTACACTCGCCCGGTGTGATGATTCCAGGGCAATTAGGGCCAATCAAACGACTTTTAGACTGTTTCAAAGCTGCCTGCACCTCCAGCATATCTCTCACAGGAATTCCCTCTGTGATGCAAACAATGAGTCCAATTTGGGCATCGATCGCTTCAATAATTGCGTCGGCCGCATAGGGAGGTGGAACAAATATCATCGACGCATCGACCTCCATCTCCCTGACAACTTCATGGACTGTATCAAAAACAGGGAGGCCAAATATACGCTCTCCTCCCTTACCCGGTGTCACCCCGGCTACAAAATTTGAACCGTAGGCTATGCATTGCTCTGTATGAAATGCGCCCGCCTTACCGGTGATTCCCTGTGTGATGATGCGAGTCTTTTTATGAACCAAAATAGACATGCTACATCACCTCCTCGACTTGAGCGACAATCTTTTTAGCTGCATCTAGAAGATCTACTGCCGCTATGATCTCAAGTCCAGATTTTTCTAAAAGCTGTTCTCCTTCTTTGACATGGGTACCTTCCAAGCGCACGACGATTGGCAAACGGATGTTTCGCTCTTGTACCACATGGATAATCCCCTCTGCAATCATCTTACAGCTTACTATTCCACCAAAAATATTTACCAAGATTCCTTTCACATGAGGATCACTTAGAATCATTTCAAATCCAAAAGCAATCCGCTCTTTAGTAGCGCTGCCACCCACATCTAAAAAGTTTGCCGGCTTCCCCCCCTCATGTTGTATGATATCCATCGTAGCCATTGCAAGACCGGCTCCATTCACCATACAGCCGATATTCCCGTCCAAAGAAACATAGGATAAATCATTTTCAAAAGCCGCATTTTCCGCCTCACTCAATTGTGTCGGATCTCGCATCTCAAGAATGGATGGATGCCGAAAAAGCGCGTTGTCATCAATCGCAAATTTGGCATCGAGCGCAATTAGTTGATTAGCCGGTGTTAAAACTAATGGATTGATTTCTAAAATAGAGGCATCGAGCTCAAAAAAAGCTTTAGCCAAATTGGTTACAAGTTTGGCCGCCTGCTTGGCAACGTCAGCTTGAAAACCCATGAACTTATTGAATGCTATGATCTGGTAGGCTCGTAGCTTTCCACCAGTCAAAATCGGCAGAGTTAGAATCTTTTCGGGATATTTTTCAGCAACCTCTTCAATATCCATCCCCCCTTCCGTTGAGGCTATGAGGGTCATCTGTTTTTTAGACCTATCAATGATCGCACCAAGGTAATACTCCTTGTGAATATCTATGGGCTTGCTCAAGATGACTTTGCTGGCGATAACCCCCTGTGGTCCTGTCTGGTTATTGACCATCTTCATTCCTAATAAGCGCTCAGTGATTTCTCTGATCTCTTTAGGTGATTTGGCGAATTTCACCCCCCCTGCCTTACCTCGGCCACCAGCATGTACCTGGATTTTTACAACCGCTTCTTTGAGATCTATGTCTTTTAAATCATTGATGTGTTCAATCACAAAATACTCAGGAACAGGTATATGATACCTTTTCAAAAGCTCCTTTGCCTGGTATTCATGAATGTTCATGGTATGCCCTTTCACCCCTATATCTCGCACAATTCAATATAGTTCAACTATGAATAATCTAAGAAATATCTAGGATACTGAAATACAGCGGGAAGCATGCATTTATATAAATTTTCTTATTTTTTCATCTCTCCTATTTAGAGATAGATCTCTCCCTTTAGGACAAAAATATAAAACGGTAGTTATGAGTCGAACTTGCTAGTCAGCTATATAATCTGGTAGAATTTAAGCTTAGTTGATATTAACCCAGATGAGCCCCTTCTTGTTTAGCCTAGTCAAAGACAAATACCAAAAAATTAAGAAGTTTTTTTCCTTTTCTTTAACGCAACTATTTTCAACAAAACTAGATGCCGATCAATTAGAAAGGCTAGAAGAACTCCTTTACATGCAAGACTTAGGAGGTGCGCTTGTTGAGGAAATTTTAAATGAAATTCAGATCTTTTATAAAAAGCATCCTAATTCCACTCAAGAAGATTTTATTGTCTGGATGAAAAAATTCATGCTTTCTTTATTTCATTTAAAACTTGAACCTTTACCACGACAATACCCAAAAGGTGCGCTTGTTTTAGTTGTTGGGGTTAACGGCTCGGGAAAAACAACCACTATCGGTAGACTGGCTAATTATTACAAAAATGATGGGAAAAAGGTGCTTGTCGCTCCAGGAGATACTTATCGTGCTGCGGCAAAAGAGCAGCTTTCTATCTGGGCACAACGTGCAGGTGTTTCGATGGTCGAAAGCCCCTCAAAAGACCCTTCGGGAGTAATTTACGAGGCTTTGCAAAAAGGTAAAAATGAGAATTTTGACCTTATCATAGCTGATACCGCAGGTCGGCTTGATGCTAGAGTAGAGCTCATGCGAGAATTGGAAAAAGTGATTCGTACAGCAAAAAAACTTGAACCCTTAGCACCCCATGAAGTTTTGTACATTCTTGATGCAACCCTTGGGCAAAACGGATTAGATCAGCTGAAAGCTTTTATACAGGTTTGCCCCGTCTCTGGAATTTGTTTGACCAAAATGGACGGTACGGCCAAAGGTGGAGTAGCCCTTAGGGTACAAAAAGAATTAAAAATTCCGATCTTATGGATTGGACTAGGTGAAGGGCTAGATGACCTACAGCCTTTTGATGCAAACCATTTTGTTGAGTCTTTGTTTTAGTGCATAAAGAGCTTTTGACCATAGTACAGGATCTTAAATTTCTTTTGACGCCAAAAAAGGGGCAAATAAGGCCCCTTTTGAATGATTTGGCTTCAAATGTAAACCACGCAAACCCGATAGACTCTAAACCTAAAGGTCAACGCTCAAACTCTAGCATCATTCATTCTTCTGAAGTCCAAAAAAAGAATTTGGATCATCAGCCACTGCCCCCTTTAAGAATCAAACCTGTTGAGGGGCCACAATTAAAAAAAGGTGTAGAAAAGGGTTTAGCCAAATCTCAAGGTCCGATATTAACCGATCTAATTGACTGGTACCAAAAAAAATTCAAAACCTCGATTGTAACACCCCTAAGCGATAAACGCGCGTCTGATGCGAAAAAAAGATTTGAAGAGGGTACTCAAGAAGCCCCGATCGTTATCTTATTACCAAAAAAAGGGCAAAAAGAGCTTGAGCTTTACAAAAATATACAGATTGTTATTCACAATTATCTTTTAGGCTGTCAAGCGCTTCTCTACGACCAATTTTCCAAAGAACTAGCCCTTAAAACGCGCCTCATTTTAACCGATCCAAGCTGGATAAAACCCTACGAAAATCAGATAATTAAAGATCTATCCCCGCCTGAAGATTCTCTTTGGGGTGTACCTATTTTTTATTTCGAGTCGTATGAAAAACTTAAAACATCTGAGTCTAAGGAACGTCTATGGAAAGCGCTTCTATCACTTTCCCGTATGTAGAGGTTTTAGTCGATCAAAAAATTACTAAACCCCTTTGCTATGAAAATAGAGGCCTTAGCCTCCAGATAGGCTCGCGTGTTATAGTCCCCTTACGTAACAAGTTGGTCAAGGGTACTGTGATCCGTCATCTTGCAAAGCCCTCGTTTGAGAAAACTGCCAAAATAGATTCGCTCTTGGTGGAAGAATCGCTTACTGCCGATTTGATGCAACTGGCCAAATGGATGAGTGATTATTATTTAACACCCTATCAAAAAATTTTAGTGACGCTTCTCCCCTCTTCTTTAAAGAAAAAAACAGAAAAAGAGGAGCAATATTTTATTGAGAGAAAAGGAACTACTCAGCAGCTCACCGATGCTGCAAGCAAAATTTTTGACCCTTCAAATCCCCAAAAAAAAGTCCTTGAAACTATTCTTATGCATCCAAAAGGGCTCTATCTTTCTAAAATTTTAGAGTTGGCTCAAGTTTCAAAAAGCCCAATAGATACACTGGTAAAAAAAGGGCTTTTGGATCTAAAAAAGATCGAGATCGATCGCTCCTACTTTCAACATGAAGAATTTATCAAGGCGCCGGCTAAAGAGCTTAATCCAGAGCAACAAATTGCACTGGATAGAATTGTTAAAAAAATGCAATCAGAAAAATTTCACACAGAACTCTTATTTGGGGTGACCGGAAGCGGAAAAACAGAAGTTTATTTACAAGCGATGCAGCGGGCAAGAGATTTAGGTCTTGGTGTCATTTTTTTAGTCCCCGAGATAGCTCTTACAACACAAACCATAGAACGGGTTCGCTCAAGATTCAAGGAGCAAATCGCTGTTTTGCATCACCGTTTGTCGGACGGAGAAAGATTTGATGCTTATCGAGGCATTTTAAACGGTAAAATATCTATTGTGATTGGAGCCAGGTCCGCAATATTTGCCCCGGTAAACAAATTAGGTCTGATTATCGTAGATGAAGAACAGGACGGCTCTTTCAAACAAACAGAGGAAATGCCTTGCTACAATGCCAGAGACATCGCAATTGTGCGTGCCAAATTACAAGATGCGGTATGCCTATTAGGAAGTGCCACACCGAGCTTTGAAACCTTCTATAATACCTCTTTGGATAAATACGGCATCTCGATATTAAATAAACGGGCCAAGAACAATCCCCTCCCCGATGTCAAAATCGTAGATATGCGGCATGAAGATGATAAAAAAAAGGGGCACTGCCTTTTCAGCGACCTTCTTTTGGATAAAATAAAAGAGCGCCTAGAAAAAGGTGAACAAATATTGCTTTTTCTTAATCGTCGTGGTTTTTTTAAGTGTCAGGTTTGCACGACCTGCAATGAAACAATGAAATGCGAACAGTGCGATGTATGCTTAACCTACCACAAAGGGGAGAATATCCTGACGTGCCATTTGTGCGGATTTACCATAGATCCTAAAAAAGCCAATTGTAAAAAATGTCGTTCCAACGACACCATGCGCTTCAAAGGCCCTGGGACAGAACAGGTGGAAAGGGCTCTAAAAGCGATTTTTAAAGAGGCCAGGGTTTTGCGTATGGACCGTGACACAACGCGTCATAAAGGGAGCCATGATGACCTTTACCGTCAATTCAAATCGCATAAAGCAGACATTCTGATTGGTACCCAAATGATTGCGAAAGGGCTCGACTTTCCCTCAGTAACACTTGTAGGGATACTCAATGCTGACTCTATGTTGCATATACCCGATTTTCGCGCTTCTGAAATGGCTTTTCAACTTTTAAGTCAAGTTTCCGGACGAGCTGGTCGCGGTGATTTTCCTGGCGAAGTCATTTTGCAAACTCGCTTACCCGATTATCAGGTAATACATCATGCTTCCCACGAAGCCTATATTGCGTTTTACAATGAAGAGATATCCATTCGTAACCAGTTTGGATACCCGCCGTTTAAAAAAATGATCCGGATTGTTCTTAAATCTTTAGACATCGATTTGCTAAATCGTTACGGCGCCTATTTAACTGGGCTAATAGAAAAAAATAAAGAAAAGGATGTCGATGTACTCCCCTACACCCTTTGTGGCCTTACAAAGGCAAAAGGAGAGCACCGTGGCCAAATTCTTATCAAGGCGACAAAGTTTTCCTCAATCCAAAAAATAGCCGTCTTGATCCAGCCCCAAAAAAAAATCAAGGTGCTACTGGATGTCGATCCTATTCAAACATTTTTTTAATTGATTTGAAAAAGTTTAGAAAACTAAACCCGCCTTTAAAGCGGGTTTTTTTTAAATTTTTTCTACGACATGTGGTTTCATCATAGGGAAATAGACGACGTCACGAATAGAAACTTCACCAGTCAAGACCATAACCAAGCGATCGATACCAATACCCAGCCCACCAGTTGGTGGCATCCCTGTGTTCAATGCCTCAATGAATTCCTCATCCATCGGGTGTGCCTCTTCATCGCCACTATCTTTTGCCTCTTGTTGCTGTCGCAACAGGTTCTCTTGGAGGACAGGATCATTCAGCTCGGAGTAGGCGTTGGCCATTTCCATACCCAACATAAAAAGCTCAAAACGCTCTACAATTCCAGCCTCTTTTTCCTTGATATTACGATGATACTTGCAAAGAGGCGTTGTTTCGACCGGATGATCTATGATGAAATGGGGCTCAATCAGATGTTCTTCAACAAACTCTTCAAAAATTTTTGCGATCAATAGACCTCTGGGTAGCTTTTTCACCTCATTAGGATCCAAGGGTGTAGTGCTTAATACGTGCCTCATTTGATCATCGCTCATCTGATCAACATCAAACCCTTTATAAACACGAATCGACTCTTTCATTGTGTATCGTTTCCAAGGGCCTTTTAAGTTTAAATGATGAGTATTCCCTTTTTTATCCTGCCTCGTGCCCAAATCGGTAGTACCGTAAAGAGCATTAGCTAAATAGATGAACAAACTCTCGGTAAAATGCATCACATCATGGTAGTCTTGATACGCTGCATAGGACTCAATCATGGTAAATTCAGGATTATGGGTTCTATCGATTCCCTCATTTCGAAATACCTTAGACATTTCAAAAACTTTCCTAAGGCCACCAACGATCAATTTTTTAAGTTGTATCTCCAAAGATATTCGCAAAAAAACATCCATGTGAAGCGCTCTAACATGGGTTGTAAAGGGGCTTGCATTTGCTCCGCCGTAAATGGATTGCAAAACAGGAGTTTCCACTTCAATATAGCCATGATCCTCGTAAAAGCGACGAACCAAAGACAAAATCTTAGACCGCTTCTGAAATGTTGCAAGAACATCCGGGTGGCTGATGAGGTCAAGCCAGCGTTTACGGTAGCGCATCTCAATGTCATTTAAACCAGAATATTTATCTGGTAGCGGCAATAAAGATTTAGCTCTGAAAGTCACCTCTTTGGCATAAACAGTAAGTTCGCCAACCCGAGTTCTAAAAAGATTCCCTTTTACAGATAAAAAATCGCCCAGATCTACATACTTTTCTATGAATTTCAATCCGCTCAATTCGTGTTTTGGATCAAGCCCTGCTAAATGGGTATGATCACGGTTCAACATCACTTGAATTGTCTGATTTTCATCTAAAAGGGTCAAAAACGCATTTTTTCCCATCGCCCTAAATAAGACCGTTCTGCCGGCAACTTCTACCATCTCGGTAGAGCCATTTTCAGCCTCCTCTGAGTGACCTATGGGATGACCATGATATTTTTTAGCTAAGTCCAGGGCCAAAATAGGTGAGAGCGATGCAGCAGGATAGGGTTCAATGCCCAGCTGTCGGATCTCATCGAGTTTTCTTAATCGGTTACGGTACTCTTCTGAATGTTGCATTGATGTCTCTTTTTAACTTTTGTTCCGTTCATTACATCTTCTAACTCGTAGCCTAAAGTGTAGATTTCTTGGCGAATACTATCGGCGTCTTGAAATCGTTTCTCCTTTCGAGCTAGTTGCCTTGCGTCAACAAGGTCATAGATCATTTGAGGAATTGGCTCCTCATCTTTTTTTAAGCACCCTAAAATAGAATCGAGAGATTCAAATAGCTGCATGATTTTATGAACAGCATGCAAACTTATCCTTTTTTGATCCACAACCTTATTAACATCTCGAACCAATTCAAATAAAACGGCAAAAGCCTGTGGAAAATTTAAATCCTGATTGACGGCGTCCATAAACATGCTGTACACACTATGAGTATCAAAATCTTCCTGACCAAATTCTTCATAGTTTTTAAGCCTGTCTAAACACTGATCTATTCTTTCAAGGCTTGAACGGACGCCCATCAACCCATCGAGTGTAAAATTTAGCGGCATCCTGTAGTGGGATTGCGCCACTAATCCTCTTATTTCACGTCCAGAAAATCCACGCCCAATAAGATCGCGCAACGTATAGAAATTATTGAGACTTTTGGACATTTTTTTGCCGTCTACATGGAGATGCTCTACATGAAACCAGAAATGAGAAAAAGGGGCGTGATGGCAGCACTCCGATTGTGCAATCTCGTTTTCATGATGCGGAAACACCAAGTCGACACCACCACAGTGAATATCAATTGTAGGTCCAAAAAAATCTTGTGCCATAGCCGAACATTCAATATGCCAACCAGGTCTTCCCCTTCCAAAAGGGCTTTCCCAAAAGATAGGACCATCATGGTGCGGATCATAGGCTTTCCATAAGGCAAAATCGCATAGATTATCCTTACTATATTCGTCCTGATGCACCCGCTCACTAGCACCTGCAACTAAAGACTGTCGTTCAATTTTGGATAATTTCCCATAGTCTTTAAATGCATGAACTCGAAAATAGACGCTTTTGTCCTCAGCTTGATAGGCGAACCCTTTATCGATGAGCTTTTGAATCATTTTCAACATGGACTCAATCGAGTCGGTTGCCCGCGGAAAGTGGGCAATCCCCTCGATACGAAGACTTTTTAAATCCTCAAAAAATGCCTTAATGTAGATATCGGTGTAGTCTCTTAAAGACATCCCCTTTTCATTAGCACCACGCATTGTTTTATCATCGACATCAGTTAAATTCATTACCTGAATTACTGGCATACCATTGACTTCCAGAACACGTCTTAGAAGATCTTCTGTTATGAAGGTCCGAAAATTTCCAATATGAGCATATCCGTAAACGGTAGGTCCACAGGTATACATCTTTACTTTCGAACCCATCGCCCGAAATGGCTCAAGCCGACGCGATAGCGTGTTGTATAATTGCAACATTAACAGACTTCCTTGTAGGCAAGATCAGTCAAAGCTCGAAGATGGACTTTGCCAGAACCCAAAAGGGGCATATCACCCACCTTGATCACGTGATGCATCCTAAAATATTTAGGCAGTCCAGCCTGAAAGAGGATTTTATTGATCTCATCCGTAGTGGTCTCGACAATACTCATCAACACAAGTTCTGTTTTTTCCCCTTCCCTTTCAATCGGGATCACAACAAACGGATTGTCGATTTTACGCATTCCGCTAAACCAGCCAAGGCCTTTTGCTGTGTTGGATAACACCTCTTCAATCAAAGGTAAGTTTACCATCTCACCCCCAACTTTAGTAAATCGTTTGAGGCGTCCTCTTAGAATCAAGTTACCCTCTGGATCAATATGTCCATAATCACCGGTACGATAATAGGATTTCCCATTGACTAAAACAAAAGGGGACTTGATGTCTTTTTCAATATAACCCTTGAAAATAGAGGGGCCTTGAACTAAAATTTCTCCATCTTGTCCTTTTGGCAAAGGGCGCAGATCTTCTTGATCAACAATCATAACCTCTACCTTACTCAACGGGCGACCTACGCCTATACGCGTTTTATCTCGAAAGCGTTGTGCCGATAAAACCGGCGAACACTCAGTAATACCGTACCCCTCTACCAAAACAGCCAAAGGATTTGCTTTATATAAATTTGAAATCAACATTTCCGGAGCCTTCTCAGCACCTGTGAAACAAACTCTCAAGGAGTTTAACTGCCCAGTCTCCGCAGAGGAGAGAAGATTTGCATAAAAGCTAGGGGTAAGGGCTATGAGATCAACATTCCAAGCCTCTATTTCCCTTGCAATTCTAGGAGAATCTGTTGGGTCAGGGGAGAAATAGGTCCTAACGCCATTTAAGATGGGGAAAAGGGTCATCGCCGTTAAACCAAACGAGTGAAACTGTGGCAGCGCACTCAAACAGGTTTTTGGCTCGTAAGGGTAAAAGACATCTTCAAAATCCTCCATGTTTGCGATCAGATTTTTATGCGATAAAGGGACGGATTTTGGGTGTGATTCAGTTCCGCTTGTCGTCAACACAACCGCATTCATCTCATTAGAAAGGCTCTCTATTCCAAAATGCTTTAAGATCATCTTGGTAGGTTTAGAAGACAAAAAGAGCGCCTTCAATTTATCCAAAAAGGAGACTTTAAGCTTTAAATTTTCAGCAAAAACTAAATTTGGTTCCATCGATCCTAGCTCAATATGGGCTACACGGTCTAAAAACTTTCTTGCTGTCAAAACGGATTTGATTGATAAGGCATGAATTACATGGTCGGTACTACGGGAACCAGAGGTCCAATTAATCATCACCGGAACTTTTCCAGCCAACATAGTTGCAAATAAAATAAGTGTGGAACCGATGCTTGCAGGCAACATGATACCGACATATCTCCCTTCAATGCGACGAATTTTGTTGGCTAAAACAATGGTGGAAATCAGCGCTTTTTTTCCACTAAGCGTCACATTTTCATCTGCCATAATCTCATCAGAACCGCAAGCTTTCATCCGCTCAATAAATGCTTGGGGAATGGTGCTTCCGAAAATTTCGACCTTTTTTATCCCTTCGACATCCTTTTTCGTCCAACCCCGCAGCATCTCTTGAGATTCCATCTCTCTGGCCTTGGGAACTTTTTTATGCAAAGCTACCAAAAATAGATCAAATACGTGTACCAGATCCAAAGAGGAAATCTTTTTATCAATTCCAAATTTTAGGTCCAAAAAAATGATAAGATTAGAAAGATCTAATGAATCGCAACCGAGATCAACGGCTAAATCGTGGTCATCTTTGATTTGGGTTTTGGGGCGTCCCGTCATTTTACTCAACTTATCGTAAATAATAGAGCGCATCTCCTCTGGCACCTCAACATCCTTATTCAATATCGTCGTGGCAAATTGAAAAGCTGTAGGTGTCGATCCCTTGAGATCCCAAAAAAGATACGGAACCAAAGATGGTCGCTCGTTCGTCTCTACTACTCCATTAGACTTGTATTGGTTGTACCAATTCTCTAGGTAGCGATTGAATTGAATTTTACTCACCTGGTAGGGAAAATCTGCAGGAGTGGTGGAAAACTCGATCGTAACGTCCCTTTTGGGCATAAAGAAAATGAGATTTTGGAAAATCAGTTTTATCGAGATTTTGAGCTGTGTCCAAAAATTTGGTGTATCTCCTATCAATGCTCGGGAAAAAGAGCTGCCCCACAGGCCAGTGGTTCGTACTAGTACTAATTCAAGATTTGGATCCTCAGAGACCAAGCGATGAACAAATGATTTTCCACCTAAATATTCCCTGCTAGAACGTTTAAGCCCTCCGCCTGGATAAATGATTACCTTCTCCCCTCTATCTAACGAGCGTCTTATATTTTGATAAACTAATTCCCCTTGCCTTGCCTTCCACTCATTAACCACAATTTCAAAATCGGGGATTGGGACAACCTGAATGAGGCGATAAAGCCAGTTAACCCCCTTTTGATGATAAAAACGCTCGTCCATCACAGGCTTGAGTGATGCGATTTGTCCTAAAATAGAATAGACCAATAGCGGGTCGGTCATTGCAGGATGATTGGGTAAAACCAAAACGGGCTTATTAGACATAAGAAGTTTTTTTACCTGGTCCAACCCCTCTACTTTAACCCGATAGCGTAAACTAAATAAATTCCTGAGCAGGAAAGAAAGGATCTTGATAAAAATATTTCTTATCATTCGTCACCCCAAAAAAACTAGATAACAAAAAACTGACAGAATCATACCAAATTTTGCACTTCTACTTCAAACCCATTGTTTTTATCTAAGCACATGATTAGCCAAGGAAACCATTGAAAGGCAAAAAACCATATTGTAGAAAATTGAGGAATTGAAAATATCTACTCCATTTTTTTCTCTTTTTTTCAATAAAAATTTATCTGTTCAATCTCTTTAATTAAAATTTTGATTGGAGAAAAAACTACTAAGGATGGTTGTTGACGGGATTAGTTGTTTTCTTTTATGGAGAAGACATGAGTATACATCCAAAAAAAAAGAAAGATTTTGTTCAAGAAAAACAACTCATTTTGTCCAAAGAATTTGAAGATGAAATTCTTGCTATGGCTTACCCCTGGGCAAAAAGCTGTAAAAAAATCAAGCGAGTTTTAGAAGATTTTTTTAAAAATAGTTGAATAAAAGGACGAATTTGTTTTAAAAAAAAACTAGAACTCTGGCCCCATTTTTTTGTTCTCAAAGATTGATTAAAAA
>RGYU01000034.1 GCA_010031885.1 Chlamydiota bacterium
CTCTTGCGATACATCATACGGTGTAATCATTCGCAATCCCATCATCCATTTTGCCATTTTTTTAGACAAAAAGAGGGATATAACCGATCCGGTCATTCCATAGATAAAGAAAATGATAAAAAGGTTAAAAAGAGAGATATTATGGCTGTATAAATATTTATTTACCCCTAAAAGAGATAGCAGAACAGATATCGTAATGCAGATCATGAAGTTTAGAGCTAAAAAAAGGAAAATGCGGCGAAAAGTTAGCATATTTACCCCCGTGGATAGGTTTTCTTTTTACAATTTTAACATAAATTAACAACTAAATTACAGTTAAATAACGGGGCAATAATTTTTTTAATAAAAAAAATCTAAAAGGATGGAGGTAAAATCGAAAAAATGTGTATAAATATAACCTAATTGATTGGAAGAGCAATACTAATTAATAAATCTTTTATCTCCTAAATTCAAGGGTGTAAGGATTATTTTTTTGTTGATTGCAGTCTTGAAATTACCTGATCAATTCTGGCTGGGAAAAGCATATGAGACAAGAATAACTATGTCGAAAAATTATAAGGATATGAGCAACGCTCAACCTCTAAATAAGGCAAAAACCCTTGCAAATTTGGCAAAAAATGTCTCAGAAAAAACTATTTGCTATGTACTCATCACCTGCGAAAAACCAAATGCTAATGGCTCCATGAACGTGGATCTTGTGTTCGAAGGGGACAAAAATTTAGCTTCTCATTTAATTCAATCAGCAAAAAGTGCATTTGAAAAATAGTGCCTCATTTAAAACATAGATGGGAGTACAAGTGTGTCTAAACTGTTTGAGGTTATTTTACCCTTTTGGCATGATCTTGGGGATGAATTTTCTTTTTAAAAAGGGATCGATCTATGGACAGGGCTCTACATTATCTGAAGCAACTTGTTGAGATTCCGACAGTTTCAAGCAAATCTGAGCATCATGCCGATTTAAAGAGGGGTGCCCTACTTGTTGAAAATATATTAAAAGAAGTTGGTTTTTCAAGGGTAGAAAAGTGGTCGACCAAAACAGATGTTGATGCGGTATTTGCAGAGCATAAGTCTGATGAAAGCCATAAAACTTTGCTTCTTTACGGTCACTACGACGTCCAACCGGTCGAACCTGTTCAGCTCTGGAAAACACCCCCTTTTGAACTTACTCAAGTAGGTGACTGGATGCACGCGAGAGGTGCGGAGGATAATAAAGGGCAGTTGAGTTGTGTGTTATCGGCTCTTTATAAAAATCTTCCCACACATTTGAATATTAAGGTGTTGATCGAGGGTGAAGAAGAGTCGTCTAGCCGTGGTCTTTACGACTTGATTGATCAAAAAAAAGACCAACTCCAAGCCGATTACTTACTTGTTTTTGATGTAGATATGGTTTCTATCGATAGGGGGGCTGTAACATGCGGCACAAGGGGAGTTTATGGATTTGATATTTTTGTAAAAACAGGTTCAAGTGATCTACACTCCGGAATGTTTGGTGGCCTAGCGCGATCAGCGACAAGTGAACTAAACTATTTACTGGGTAAAATGATCGGCCCGGAGGGAGAAATTCTCGTGCCTGGATTTTACGATGAAGTCGTAGAGGTTTCGCAAAATCAAAAATCCCTATTTAGTTTTTATGAGCCAGCGGGGGATTTTGCCCGATATGATACCTCTGAAGTTTCGGCCAAGGATCGGAATTATTTTTTACCAACCTTAGAAATCAATGGAATGTTTGGTGGGCATACAGGAGCTGGTTCAAAAACAGTAATCCCTTGCGAAGCAACTGCAAAGATGTCAATTCGCACTGTAAAAGGGCAGGACGGTTATCATCTGATTGAGAAGATCAATCACTTTTTACAAAACATCAAGCACCCTCAAACCCATGTAGAAGTGCACAAGCATTCCGGAGGTCCTTACTCATTTACTTCACCTAACCATCCGTTTATTGAAATAATTCGGGAGTCGTACAAAAAAATTTGTAAAGAAGGGTGTGAAACGATCCTGTCAGGTGCTAGCATTCCAGTAGCATCACACTTACAAAAAACCTCCCACGCGGTTCTGGCCTTTGCGGGTGTTGGACTCAAAGAGGATTACATCCACTCACCAAATGAACGTTTCAGTCTAAAACAAATAGAAAAAGGTGTCTTATTTATAAAAGAATTGATTCGTCTTCTCAATGAGAAGGGGAATCATTAAATGCCAGATGATCGATTTTTGAAACAAGGAAAGGGTCCTAAAAGAACTTAGAGGGAAAATTTGATAAATTCCCCTTGAAACACATCTCAACTTTTAGGCAAGATAAGTACTTTGAGTATGAAGGAATCAAATGGCCTTATGAAGCGAGTCTGGAATAGGTTACGACAGTATGCTTTCTATCCAGAGGATCAAAGAACCTATGTTTGGATCCTTATGGGCCCACTCTTTTTGACGCTACTGCAAATTCCTCATCTTTCTAAATTTGCGCCACTCCAACTCACACTCGCTCTGGGTTCCATCTCCTTATCTTGGATGCTTTCGATCATTTTTGGACTGGAATCCATGCAAATTACTCAAAAAATGGGTTCACTCCAAACCCTGGTAGATAGTTTTGATTGTATAAAAGCACGTCTAGAGGAGTCGCATCAACACGAACTGGAGGCGCTCAAAACATCCATGGATGTAGTCTATGGGGAAATGGACGAGATTTCCAGACATTTAGATCTGGAAAAAGAGGCGCACCAGAAAAGTATACTAGATTTAGAAAAAGAACGAGCATTGGTCACATCTGTGCAAGAGTCAATCGCCCTGATGGAAGAGGAACTCAATCAGCTCAAAGAGCGTTTTCGTGGAATCAATAGCGAATTAAAAGTTTATAAATCCTCCTCTTACACCCGCTATGAGGTAAAACACATGGTAGATGAGCTCAATCGATTTCGCATCCGCGAAAAGCAGGCTATGCTGTTGCAAAAGCAAACTCAAGAATCGAATTTACCTGTTACAAGCAATCAACTTATCCAGTAGTAGATTGGATTATTTTCTAATAAAAAGCTCAGGAACCGTTTCATCTGCATCTTCAGGCTCAATCAATGTGAGAATCTCATGCCCTGTGGGTGTGATTAAAAGGGTATGTTCAAATTGAGCGCTTAGCTGACCATCAATCGTCCTCGCCGTCCAGTGGTCTTCTTTGTCAATGATGGCCTCGCTTGAACCTAGATTGATCATAGGCTCGATGGTAAACGTCATACCCGGCTGCATAATGATTTCCTGTCGAGGACGATTGGCATAGTGATAAATAGCAGGCTCCTCATGAAATTGACATCCGATACCGTGTCCTACAAATTGGTGGACTACAGAGCAACCAAGAGAGTTTGCAACCGATTGGATTTGAAAACCAATTTGAGATAGCTTGGCCCCTGGTTTGCAAATATTAATAGCAGTTTTTAAGGATTCATAAGATGCCTGTACAACCCTATAGGCATCACTTGAACCGTTACCAATAATAAGCGTGCGACTTAGATCTCCATAGTAACCATCTACAATAGAGGTCACGTCAATATTGATGATATCCCCGTCCTGGAGTGGGCGGTCGTTTGGAATTCCATGACAAATGACATCATTAAGGGAGGTGCAAATAGAAGCAGGGAAGGGGGGATTTCCATAACCAAGTGGGGCAGGTGTAGCCTTGAACATTTTGTGCAGTTCTCTTGATAAAATATCAAGATAATGTGTAGTTACACCAGCTTTAGCCTCCCTGCAAAGCAGATTGAGAATTTTTGCAGCAACCTGACTTGCATGACGAATTTTTTCTATCTGCTGGGTGTTTTTGAGGAGAATATTATACTTTTTTTTATAAAGAGAATGAATCGATTCGATCATAGGTAACTTTTTGTAAAACAAGTCCAGAAGGGGGAAGCGTTGGCCCGGTATCTTTAGAGGACATATTCCCAATTCCTTTTTCTAGCTGATTGATTGAAATTTTACCATAACCAAGATAAAGAAGTGTACCGGCAATTTTTCTACACATATGATATAAAAAACGATTTCCTACAATTTTCAAATAGTAGACCCCTGAAGAAAAGCTAACACAATCTAGAGAGTAAATGGTGCAAGTTTTATCTACCCTCTCTTTACTTGATCGATCTTCAAAAAGTTTGAAATCGTGTGTACCAATAAAATAAGAGGCACCCTTTTGGATTATGTTTATATCGAAAGAAAGAATCTTGAGGCTGTGGGGAAAAAAAATTGGAGGTAGATCAACTGTATGAAAGTAGTAGCGGTACTCTTTAGTTTTAGCCATAAGAGAGGGATGAAAATCGTTTGAGCAATTCTCAATATTTTGGATGATTAAGTCTACCGGAAGATGCTGGTTGATTTGAACAACCAGTTCATCCGTCAAGTGCACAGGCTGAGAATTTTTTAATAAAATTTTTTGATCCAGGGCGTGAACACCGCGATCAGTTCTTGAGGCTATGTCAAGGGTGAGCGGACCAAAAAAAGGGTAAAGCGCCTGCTCTAAAATAGTCCTCAAACAGCGATTTTCTGGGCAATACCAACCAAAAAAATCGGTGCCGTCGTAACTAATTGTGAGTAAAAAACTTTTTTCTTCTAAGACAACCACTCGGTTATTTTATCAAATATACCAAAAAAAAACGAAAAAAATCCCGTAGCTAGGAGTTGAGGAATGTGTAGAGACCATCTAAAAATAGTTGCACAGCTATTAAAGTAAGAACTAGACCCATAAGCTTTTCCAAAGCAATGATACCCCTTTCGCCAAGAATTCTCTGAATTGGGGTAGCTAAAAGGAGGATCAAAGTTGTTAAAATCCAGGCGGCAACGATCGAGAAGGGGACTATGTTCTGAATCTCTATGTCTTTTGAGTAGACCATGATTGTTGCAAGAATGGATGGTCCGGCTACAAGAGGCACGGCTAAAGGGACAATGAGGGGTTCTTTGTGATGTTTGATTTCAGGCTCCTCCAGAGTTCCGAATACCATTTTGATCGCGATCATGAAAAGGATAATTCCTCCGGCCATTTGGATTGTTTGATTTTCTATTCCAAGGTGATCTAGCACGTAATTTCCGCAAAAAGCAAAAAAGAACATGATCAAAAGAGCAATAACAAGTTCGCGAGCTATTATATAGGCTTGCCTTTTGGGGGGAACTTGTCTCAGAAGACTCAAAAATATGGGGATATTTCCCGGCCCATCCATCAGTAAAAAAAAAGTGATTGTGACAGAGATAAATCGGATCGACAAAAGTTCATCTAACATACTCTACGCCTTAACAGTTTAGGCATTATCGGCGCAAGCGACACTATGGACGATAGGGTTTTTTGAATTTATTAGAACCTTTGAATATCTGATCAATCTGCTGTTTGATCTCTAAAGAGAGATGGTCAATTCTAATTAAATAATCCCGATTTTTTTCAAATGCCGATTTTGTCCAATTAGCCGAGCCAAAGAAGAAAACCTCTTTGTCAATGAGGCACATTTTGTGATGCATAAGTCCTGAGTGATTGTTGATGTAGACAGGAATACCCTGGTTTTTTAGCCTTGAAACAATCTCTTTTGATGATCCCTTGCTAGATTTTTTATCAATTGTTACTTCGACATGAACACCTCTTCTGTGGGCAGCTATAAGAGCATCACAGATCTTTTGGTGAGTGAATGTAAAAATAAGGCACTCGATGGATTCGTTTGCATGATTTAACGCATCAATTAAGTTTTGTAGCGACGGGGCGTGCATTCCGGGGTGGGACCAAAACAAGAGACGGCCTTGGCCAAATAACTCCTCTATAAGAAATGGATAATGGGGATGGCTAAGTTGATCGATGATTTTTTCAGTTAAAGGCTTGGAGTAGACCCCCATCAAAAAGTTATCATGAATTTTATACGATGAGGGGGTTAAATTTGTCGATCCCAGAATTACAAAAGTATCATCAATAGCAACTATTTTTTGATGCATCAGACCTTTATCCCTGTGACCTATGACCTTGAAAGGGAAATCGTGCCGTGAAAATTTGGGAAACGATTTTGCATCGTAGTGAAGAACAATTTCAATCCCGTCGACATGACGCTCTCGCAAAAGGGCAAGCAAGTCGGTGTCCACTTCTCCAAACGTAGATAACACAATCTTTTTTTTAGCCTCTTTTACCGAAGCCAAGATTGTCTTTTCTAGATTGTGTTCAGTTTGATTGCAATAAAATGTAAAAGGGAGAGTTTCAGTGGGGAGAATTGGCGGTCGGAAATAGGGCCAAACCGAAAATAAAAGAAGAACAATGGCAATCGGAAAAAAATTGCCCCCCCTTTTTTTGAAAAGAGGGGCTAAAATCCAATCTTTAAGCAAAAAGATTAGGCCCGCTTAGCTTCTCTAAATGCTTTTGCAAGACCTTTCTTTTCAATCGTGCGGATAGCAGCAGTTGAAACGCGCAAAGTAACAAAAGTCTTGGACTCTTCATCCCAGAAACGTTTTTTCTGTAGATTTGGCTCAAAACGAACCTTTGTTTTTCCTGTGATTTTAATACCGATACCCTTTTTCTTCTTAGCGATACCGCGTGTGGTATAGCTACGACCTTTACAAGGGCGGCGTTGTGTCAATTCGCATACTTTAGACATCGAACGTACCTATCAAATTATTGAGCCTTTAATTTGGAGCATAAAGAAGTCGGCACCGATGTGGGCGATACCAGAGGCGAGCATTTGAATCGAAATCAAAACAATCACCAGGCCACCAAGTTTTTCACAGGCAACCATCCCTTTACTTCCAAGTATATTTTTTAATTGTGCGGACCATACCAAAATCATCGCGGTCAAGAACCATGCGATGAAAATCACCCCAAAAAGACTGAGCTTCGTCTCTATATTTGCCCCGAGTGTCATCACATTGGTCATGCTTCCCGCTCCCGCTAGAAGTGGAAACGCCATTGGGACGATGAACGGTTCAGATTCTGAGGCCTCAACTGTCTGTCCTTTGGGGAACAGCATGCTAAAAGCGATGTAAAGAAGGATTAAACCTCCAGATACCTCAAGAACTCCTTGACTGATGCCAAGAATTTGAAGAATTTCTTTACCAAGGAACGCAAATCCCAAAAGGATACCAAGCGCGATCAAAAGCTCGCGGATGACAATTTGACGTTGTCTTGACTCCGGATAACGGCTGAGAAGACCAACGAACAAAGGGATGTTTCCGAGGCCATTCAATACGAAGAATAAAGCTATAACAGCTGATTGAAAGTCCATGGCTACAGAGTTTATCCTATTAGGAGTCTAAAATCTAGCACTTTTTTCACGAAAAGGGCTATAATCGCAACCTCTATGCATAAAAAACGTTTCAAAATAGCTGCTTTGGGGTGTCGTACAAATCAATACGAGGCCCAGGCTTTCCGCGACCAACTCCTCGCCATGGGCTTTGAAGAGGCCAAGGAGGGGCAAGAGGCCGAATTATGCATTGTTAATACATGTACGGTCACCCGATCGGCAGACGAAAGGAGCCGCCACCAGATTCGCTCCTTACATCGCGAAAATCCTGATTCAAAAATTTTTGTTACTGGTTGTATGGCAGAAAAGCAGGCACCCACTATTTCAAAAATAGGGGGCGTGGCAGGTGTTGTCGGCAACAAGGATAAAGAGAATCTTTTAAAAATAGCTTTTCCAGAAGTCGAAGTTCCTGAGTTCAAGATTGAGCGTTTTGAGGCTCACACTAGAGCTTTTGTAAAGGTTCAAGATGGTTGCAACTCGTTTTGCTCCTATTGTATCATCCCGTATGTACGGGGTCGATCCCGCTCGCGCCGGCTTGAAAGTATCTTGGATGAGGTAAAGGGACTTGTAAAAAATGGTTTTTATGAGGTTGTTTTGACCGGAATCAACATCGGAGATTTCGATGGAGCACCTAAAGAGGGGGAAAAACCGGTCCGGCTCAGCGAGCTTACTCGCGAGGTGAGTCGTATTCCTGGCGTACAAAGATTGAGAATTTCTTCGATTGATCCTGATGAAGTAGACGATGAGCTCATCGATGTGTTACAATCATCGGCTAACTGCTGCCCTTCAATGCACATAGTGCTCCAATCAGGGTCCAATTCTGTTTTAAAAAGGATGCGTCGCAAATATACCGTTCAACAATTTTTTGACACTGTAGATCGGCTTAAAACGGCCCTACCCGCTTTTACCTTCACAACGGACATTATTGTGGGTTTTCCTGGAGAGACGGAGGAGGAATTTCAAGAAACGCTTAGCGTGATGGATCAGGTTGGTTTTTTAAAAGTGCACATGTTCCCTTACTCCAAAAGGGAGGGTACACTAGCTGCCAGGATGCAAAACCATTTGGAACCTGATGTGATTGCGGCAAGGAAAGATATTTTGTTGCAAAAAGCTTCAGAAAATGCGTTTAATCAGCGAAATCGTTATGTCGGACAGACAGTAGAGGTGCTTGTTGAAGCGCATAATTATGGGCATACGGCAAATTTCATCCCCGTACAAATCGAGGGGCCAATTCTAGAAAAAAATCGGTTTGTTAAAGTAAACATTTTGGAAAATCAAAAAGAGGCTCTTGTCGGTGTCGTGGTTTCAATTTAGACGTTTAGCATCACCTGCTTCATTGCGTCACCGTCTGAAGGCTATCCTTCCCGGTACAGGTTGTGTTTTTTCTTTGTCACATGAAGGTGTCAGTTTAGGCGATCAAGAATGGCTTTTTTCAAAACCGATTGATCGAAAAACAATGAGTACTCAATTGGATCTGAACCAGAATCAAATACGGATCAACTATCGACAGCAGCACCGCCAGGCTCATATTTTGATTACCCCGCGGGGGATCTATGAGGGGAAAACCCTTTTAGCAAAACTTGATCTAAGGGTTGATAGCCTCCCTTTTTTAGAACAGCTTGATTTGGGTAATCACCAGTACTTCGACGTAGAAAAAAAAGGGCGTAATCTTCCCCTCCAGCAACTACTGCCGGCATGGTTTTCTTTAGGGCAGACAAGCTCGCCTTGCGACAACGTTGCCATAGAGGAGCTTCAATCTTTTTATTTTGATCAGTTTGAAGATCTCTTTGCCCCAAAAATAACGGGAGCGCTTGAAGCTGGCTACCAACAGATCCGCTCTTATTTTTTTCAACAAGAGGATGCTTTTTTGCGATTTCTTCCCTCTCTACCTCACAAGCTCGATTCAGGTCGTCTTCGCCTTTATCCAAAAGATTTGACCATTACGTTTGAATGGTCTAAAAGGGAAGTGAAGAGGATTGTGATGCAAGCGCATGCTGCGGGTGAGTGGAATTTGAATTTTCCAGGTAAAATGCAATCTATGCGTATCCGTAAAGACCATAAAATGCAAAATGGGCCGGTTGTTCCCTCGCATACGATCTCTTTGAAAAAAGGGGAGTACGCATTTCTTGATCAATTTAGACGATAATTTTTATCGTAACCCGCACACTTTTTTAGGTCCTCAAAATCACTGCATTCGCTTTTATAGGCCTGGTTATGACCAGTTTTCTTTTATCTTTAAAGGGAATAGGGTGGAGGCCAATCGGGTTGGCAACCTGCCAATTTTTGAATTTCCTACCACGGAAAAGGTGTCGTTTCAAGATTATTTCATTGAGGGTGATCGTCACGATCCGTATGCATTTTGGCCAACTTTAGGTCCCCACGATGCCCATTATTTTAATGAAGGTGTCCACTATGAATTGTACAAGATGCTTGGTGCGAATCAATGTGTCCAGCAAGGGATTCAAGGGGTAAAATTTTTAGTCTGGGCCCCTAATGCAAACCGAATCTTTTTGTCTGGGGATTTTAATTATTTCGACCCAATGATGCACCCGATGAGGATGGTTGGATCCACTGGGGTATTTGAGATTTTCATCCCAAAAGTGGCGCTATATCAACGATATCTTTTTCGTGTGCACACGAAAACAGGTCAAATCTATGACAAGCTCGATCCGTTTGCTTTCCAAATTGAGCATAAATCTTCGCCTAGCGCGGTAATTGTCGATAAATCATCTTACATATGGGGTGACCAGGACTGGGTTGAAAAGCGTAAATTTTATGACTTTAAAAACCGCCCCATGAATATTTATGAAGTACATCTAGGCACCTTTCATCATGAGGCTAAAACCTATATAGATTTGATTCACCACCTCGTACCCTACGTTAAAAACATGGGCTATACCCACGTGGAATTTATGCCGGTAACGGAGTATCCTTTTGATGAATCTTGGGGCTATCAATGTTCCGGATATTTTGCTCCCACGTCCCGTTATGGGACGCTAGATCAATTTAAGGAGTTGATTGATGCTTTCCACAAAGCTGATATCGGAGTCATTGTTGATTGGGTCGGGGCCCATTTCCCCCATGATGGACATGCTCTGGCTTTTTTTGATGGAACTCACCTATACGAGCATGAGTGTCCTAAACGGGGGTGGCATCCACACTGGGGAACCAAAATTTTCAACTACGGGCGCGTTGAGGTCAAAAACTTTCTGATTGCCAGTGCCCTCTATTGGCTCAAAGAGCTGCACGTGGATGGTTTGAGGCTGGATGCGGTAGCCTCAATGCTCTATTTGGATTATGGTCGTGGTGACGGTGAGTGGTCTGTAAATCAACATGGTGGAAACTCGGATATCGATGCAATTGAAATGATCAAGCATCTAAATTCTATCACCCACGAGATGGCACCTGGCTGTTTGATGATTGCCGAGGATTCCTCCGATTATAAGGGGGTAACACACCCTTTGAACTGGGGTGGTCTAGGATTTGATTTAAAGTGGCAAATGGGCTGGATGAATGACACGTTGCGGTTTTTTTCATTAGACCCTATCTATCGGCGTTTTCACCACAATGATATCACGTTTTCGCTCCTTTATTACTACACAGAAAAATATTTAAAACCCCTTTCGCATGATGAGGTGGTTCATGGTAAAAGAAGCCTGATGGAGAAAATGCCTGGAGATCCTTTTTCAAAGTTTAGCCAGTTGAAATTACTGATAGGCCACTCGATGTGCATGCCGGGAAAAAAACTTTTTTTCATGGGTTATGAGATCGCAGATGGACAAGAATGGTCCGAAAAAAGATCGCTTCCGTGGTATCTTTTAGAGCATGGTTTTCAAAAAGGTGTGCACACATACGTCCGTGAAATCAACCATCTATATAGAGAGCAAGACCCATTTTGGTTTCACGATTTTGACCATTATGGTTTCCAATGGGTCGATTTTTCTGATTTAGACCGAAATGTTTTTGCCTATATGAGAAGAGGCTCTAAAAAAACATTTTTGATCGTCGATCACATGACATCTAGCTACCATGGAAACTATGTAATTTGGATTAGTGGAGTAAAAAAAATCACCGAAAGACTCAATAGTGATGACGAAAAATTTCACGGTAGTGGAAAAACAAACCCCAATCCTGTCATTATCTTTAACGAACACGGATGGCCAATTGGAGTAGAGATCCGATTAGCCCCACTCGCTAATATGATATTTGAGGTGGATTTTGAAGGTCACACAAGCTGAATACGAAGAACTGATTGAAACCCTTCGCGATCATGATCATCGCTATTATGTAGATTGTAAACCGGTCATTTCAGATTACGAATACGACCAACTCATAAAAAAACTTGAAGCCATTGAGGCTCATCATCCCAACTGGATTGTCCCATCCTCACCAACACAAAGGGTAGATGAAGGGGAATCAAGGGGATTTAAGCAAGCAGAACATCTTGCGCCTATGTTATCGCTACAAAACACGTATTCGCTTGAGGAAATTCAGGATTTTATCGATCGTGTTAAAAAACTCACCCAATTGACTCATCCGACTTTTTCCCTTGAGCTGAAAATTGACGGTGTCGCAATTGCTGTGCGCTATAAAAAAGGGTTTCTGATTCAAGCAATCACAAGAGGTGATGGTAAAAAGGGGGATGATGTTACGCAAAACGTAAAAACAATTCCCACCTTGCCTATGAACCTGAAAGAAAAAGATATCCCCGATCTATTAGAGGTGCGCGGAGAGGTGTATTTATCAAAAAGCGATTTTTTATTGATGAATGAGCAGCGCCAGGAGGAGGGTTTGGAGCCATGGGCTAATCCCCGAAATGCCTGTGCCGGATCTTTAAAACTTTTAGATGCAAAAGAGGTCTACAAAAGACATCTCAATTTAATTACCTACCAAGTCAGCTACGGCTATGAGGTCCCCTTTCAAAGTGAGGTTCATCCGTATTTGAAAAAGCACCATTTCCCTATCTTGGATCCAAAATTCTTAAAAAAAGCTCACTCTCTAAAGGATATTGAAGACTATATCCATTTTGTGTCTAAGAGCAGGCATGATCTTGCATTTGATATCGATGGAATTGTAATCAAATTCGACGACACGAAATATTATGAGACGATGGGAATGACGGGTAAATCTCCCCGTTGGGCCGTTGCCTACAAGTTTGCACCTGAGCAAGCGATCACAAAAGTGCTGGGAATTACGATACAGGTAGGTCGTACGGGAGTTTTGACCCCTGTTGCAGAATTAGAACCGGTTTTTTTAGCTGGATCCACTATCAGTAGAGCTAGCTTGCATAATGAAGAGGAGGTCGAAAGAAAAGACATAAGAGTCGGCGATACCGTATTTATTGAAAAAGCGGGTGAGATTATTCCACAGGTTGTTAAGGTGGAGCTTGATCAGCGCCCAAAACATAGTGAAAAATGGACGATGCCAAAAAATTGTCCTTACTGCGACACGAGAGTAGTAAAAATAAAAGGGGAAGTTGCTGTGCGATGTCCAAACAATTTAGAGTGTCCTGCACAGGGGATGCGCAGATTGACCTTCTTTGTTGCCAAAGGTGCGATGGACATAGAACACTTGGGTGAAAAGGTAGTCGAAAAATTGTTTGAGTCCAAAATGGTTCAACGCCCCAGCGATTTTTACAAACTTACAAAAGAGGATCTGTTGGGTCTTCCAGGGTTTAAAGAAAAGTCGGCCCAAAATTTATACGACAGCATTCAGGAATCAAAAAAAAGGTCCCTTGATCGTTTTATTCTAGGTCTTGGCATCCCTCATGTGGGTGCGCAGTCAGCTTATCTTCTGGCGCAAAGGCTGGGTTCACTTAAAAATTTTTTAGAGGTGGATAAAGAATCACTTTTAAAAATAGATGGTATCGGGGAGAAAACGGCGGATGCTATTGTGTGTTTTTTAAAAAGCTCACTCCATAAAGAGGACATTTTATCATTAATTGAGGCTGGAGTCGAGCCAGCTGTGGAAAAAAAGATTGCAAGTTACGATCATCTTTTTTTCTCAAAAACATTTTGTCTAACCGGCACGCTTACAAAGTATACCCGCCAAGAGGCAAGCGATTTAATCCATCAGCGTGGTGGTGTAGTGGTCAATAGTGTCACCAAAAAAACAGATTATCTTCTTGCAGGTGACGAGGCGGGGTCAAAGCTTGAAAAGGCGAAAGTGGCGGGGGTGAAAATTGTCGATGAAGATTGGTTTGAAAAGAATCTTTAAATAAAAAAACCACCTCAAGAGGTGGTTTTTTAACCTTAAGTCAAAATAAGCGGTCTTTGGATGATTCCAGTGAGCGTACTATGGTTGAATCCTTGAATATCGACCATTTGTAACGATCCAATTAGACTCTCATTGCCATCCAGAACAACATTTTTCCAGCAACGGGTCGTCCCTTTTAGCTGACCGTTTTTATTGACCCCCTCGACAAGGACTTCCATTTGAGATCCGATCAATCCCATTCTCTCTTGCGCCGCCTTTTTTTCGTAAAGATCCAAAAGACGATGTAGCCTTTCTTGCTTTACCTCTTCAGGAACGTCGTCGGCCCACCGCATCGCGGGAGTCCCCTTTCTAGGGCTATATGCAAAAATGAAAGCAACTGAGAAACCAATCTCATCAAAAAGTTGGTAAGTCTCTTCAAACTCAGCATCTGTCTCGGAGCAAAATCCTACAATGATATCTGTACCAAGCTTTGCGTTAGGCACAATTGAACGCAGAAGTGCTACCTTCTCCAGGTATTGCTCTTTGGTATAGATTCTATGCATTTTTTTCAGGATGCGATTCGATCCGGCTTGCAGCGGGAAATGGACAAATTCACATACAGTCCTCAAATCACGAACAGCCTCCATGAGCTCCACGCTGATATCAATCGGGTGTGATGTGAGAAAACGGACACGCTCAAGTCCTTCGATTTTATCCAATTTGTAAAGAAGATCGTGGAAAAGGACGCCAGACTGGGGCTGGTCTTTGCCGTAACTGTTCACATTTTGGCCAAGCAGGGTGACCTCTTTATACCCTTTTTGAACCATATCGCGCACTTCACGCTCAATCTCCTCATGGGGCCTTGATACCTCCTGCCCACGTGTATAGGGGACAACGCAGTAGGTACAATATTTATCGCAACCTCGGATGATAGAAACGTACCCCTTGAGCTTATGCTCGCGTTCGGCAATAGTATAATCCAAAGCGTCGTATTCGCCTTCTGTCCTAATTTGCTGTTGGCCCGACTCGATTACATCGTCAAGAACATTATTTAATTCCGAGAGGTTATTGGTACCAATAACGAAATCCACATGGGGGAGTTTTTTGAATAGGGTCTCTTTTTTAGCCATAGCCATGCAGCCAGTAACCCCGATCAGTTTATTTCGCATCTTTGAGCGGCCCAGTTGGCCCAGCTTACCCATAACCTTTCTTTCGGCAAGATCCCGAATGGAACAGGTATTATAGAGCAGAAGGTCGGCTGCAGCTTCATCAAGTACTCTTTTTAAACCCCGCCTTTTAAGCTGCCCCACCATGACCTCACTCTCTAGCTCGTTCATCTGGCAGCCGTATGTTCTTATAAAAAAAGTTTTTGGATCTTTTGTTTTCATAATTTAAAAAGATTACCCTATCATCGGTTTCTCAACAA
>RGYU01000035.1 GCA_010031885.1 Chlamydiota bacterium
ACATGGGAAGGCGAGTAATAACCGCCTCGGTTACAACTCCTGGACCCGGTTTACCAACCAAAACATGGCATGCCTGCATATATTCATGCATATTGTTGACAAAACCGAGTATTTTGGAGTTAAAAAAGGCTTTTTTGGATAATTCTGATCTCAATTTTTCATTTGTTCCGCAAATAAAAATCCCCTGCAAGTCGGGATTGTTGTTGAAAAACTGTAGGATTTCCCCCATTTCCTGGCTTCCGTATCCTCCGAAAGTGACCAAGGCTGTCGGTTTGACAATTTTTAAATTTAACTCTTCAAGAATTCGGTAATTTTTAAATTCTAAAGGTTCAAACGCGCAACGGACACACATTCCGGAAATAGGGTAAAGGTATTGGGGGCTGATTTCGTTTTTTAAGGTAGCTCCGGAGCGAATAATATAGTGTGTCCCATTTTTTGGATTTGTCCACATCACTTTTTGGGCCTCATCAAAGTCACTCATTACAACAATAAAAGGGGCTTTGAGATCAGCATAATCGATGGCGGTTTTGAGGTGTCGGTTGATAAAAGATGCGGTAGAAATGACAAGATCGGGATTCTCTTGTTTTAGGTAAGCAACCAGGGGATGGTTGTCTTTAAAATGGGCCATCTGTCGACGGGAAAGAAACTCTAGCGTTTGGGTTATGGGGCAAATAATATAGTCACCATACAGGCGATTCAAAAGGCGCCCTACTGGTGAGCCAAGATTTTTGGTGTAAATTTTTTCTAACCCTTTAAAGCGCGCGTTTTCTAAAAAGTTTCCGATATGATCTGAGCATTTTATGAGTTCAATTTGCGTATCCGGGTAGCGTGCATTTAACCCCTCTTTCAGAGCAAAAGCCGTTGCTTTATGCCCGCCGCCTGCGTCGGTGTAAAAGACGAAAATTTTAGCCGGATTGGCAACTAGTGCAAAAAAGGAGGAAATTCCTAATATCCATTTCAAGAAAACTTTCATAACTACTATTTCAACCAATCTAAGAAATGTAATCAAGGAGGTTTTTAGTTTTTTTCTCAATTATTATTAAAAACCAGATGTTGATTTGTTTTTGATCAAACGATCTTTATCGATATTAGAAAAATTTCAAATTTTTGAAAAAAAACCGATCTTCTTGGTTGCAGTTTTGATTCTATTAGACTACAATTGGAATTTATCATGAGTCCTAGGATCAAACGAATTCCTTACGGTTATGATGGCCCCTTACCAACAGGGCGCACCATAAAGCGTCTTCTTCCCAAATTAATGGAGAAGATTGACGAGACTCAGCAACAGCAACCAAACGTAGTTTTACAGACATTTCAACAAATCCTTGGGGCGGAATTATCCAAAATTGCCCTAGCAAAAAGTTATTCTGATGGTGTTTTATATGTGCTTGTCAAGAATTCAACTTTTTTAAGTGTGTTACATTCACATGAAAAGGGGCGACTCCTCAGTCAACTCAGGGAAAAATGTCCAAGACATCGTTTTGACAATATCGTATTTAGGGTGGGTTAGAACAAGATGACAGAAAAAAAGGCATACGACGAAAGTTCGATCACCGTTTTGGAGGGGCTACAAGCGGTAAGAGAAAGACCCGGTATGTACATCGGAGACACAAATGCAGGGGGTCTCCACCAGCTGATCTACGAAGTTGTAGATAACAGTATTGATGAAGCGATGGCCGGATACTGTAACAAAATCATCGTCTGTTTGAACGAGGATGGTAGTGCATCAATCGAGGATAACGGGCGGGGAATTCCAGTAGGGCGTCATGAAAAAGAGTCGGCTAAACAGGGTCGTGATGTCTCTGCGGTAGAAGTTGTAATGACTATTTTGCACGCAGGTGGAAAGTTTGATAAAGATACCTACAAGGTGTCTGGCGGTCTTCATGGTGTTGGAGTATCTTGCGTTAACGCTGTATCTAATCGCCTTGAGGTTGAAGTTTACCAAAACGGTAAAGCACACAAAATCATTTTTGCTCGTGGAAAAGTTGTAGAACCGCTGAAAATCGTTGCCAATAGCTCTAAAAGGGGAACCAAGGTTACTTTTTGGCCTGATGATACGATCTTTTCGACAACTACATTCGACTACGACACTATTTTCAGACGTTTGAGAGAGCTTGCTTTCTTAAATAAAGGGATCGAGATCCAGTTCGTAGATAAAAGGGATACTGATAAGGGGGAGGTGAACTTTGCCTATACAGGTGGTATTGTCTCTTTCGTGAAGTATTTAAACGAAGGAAAAACACCGTTGTTTGCAGAGCCAATCTACATCAAAGGTGGCAAAGAGCTAGACAGCGGCTGGATGGAATTCGAGATCGCAATGCAGTGGAATGAAACATATTCAGAATCTGTTTTTTCCTATGTCAACAATATCGCAACTCGACTAGGGGGAACCCATTTAACTGGATTTTCAACAGCTCTTACACGCGTTTTGAATACGTATATCAAAGGGCACTCCATTGCAAAAAGCGAGAAGGCCGGAATTACAGGAGAGGATGTACGTGAAGGGATGACGGCAGTTATCTCCACAAAAGTACCCAATCCTCAGTTTGAAGGGCAAACGAAGCAAAAACTCTCTAACTCGGATGTAGGCTCTGCAATTCAGATGTTAGTGGGAGAGGAACTTTCCACTTTCTTGGAGGAGAACCCATCAATTGCAAAAATCATTGTCGAGAAAGCGACGATTGCGGCCCAAGCGAGGGAAGCTGCTAAGCGTGCTCGCGAACTTACCCAAAGAAAGTCGGCGCTCGATAGCGCTAGACTCCCCGGTAAATTGACCGATTGCTCCGAAAATGACCCAAAAAAATGTGAGATCTACATTGTTGAGGGGGACTCAGCGGGCGGATCAGCAAAAGGGGGGAGAGATCGCCGATTTCAAGCAATTTTGCCTATTCGCGGTAAGATCTTGAATGTGGAAAAAGCTCGCCTTGCAAAAATTTTGCAAAATACTGAGGTCGGATCGATGATTTCGGCTCTAGGTACCGGTGTAGGTGAAGGCTTTAAGATTGAAAAGCTTCGCTATCATAAAATCATTATCATGACCGACGCCGACGTCGACGGATCACACATCAGAACTCTTTTGCTTACGTTCTTTTATCGTCATATGCCGATGTTGATAGAGAGTGGATATGTTTACATTGCCCAGCCTCCGCTCTACCGTGTAGCGCGTAAAAAAGTATTTCAGTACATTCGATCCGAAAAAGAGATGGATGAATATTTGTTTCAATTAGGTATGAGTGACGTTGAATTGCGTAGAGCTTCACATCATGAGCCAGTCGGCAAACCAGAACTCAAGCAAATCGTCCAATCTATTACCGATTTAGAACAATTTATTGGCTCGGTTGAGAGAAAGGGGATGCCGTTTAAGGAATTCTTAAACAATCGTAATCCTGAGGGTCTTTATCCAAAATATCTTGTGACGGTTGGGCAAAATGCTCGTATCGCTTACATTCGTGAAGAATTGGAGGAGATGAAGGAGCTGGATCTTGAACTGCAAAAAACGCAATTTGAGACGACGATGGCCTCGATCCCTGAGGAGGAAAGGGCTAAAATGAGTCAAACATTTTTCCCAAAACCCCTTCACTACCTAGAGATTTTTGACGATAAGCGTTTAGACGCGATCATGGAACACTTGGCCAAGCATGAGCTATCGATCAGACAATACGCTGTTGCTGAGGGTAAGATTCTCGATGTAATCGATGAGCAAGGGAAGGAAACGCCTCTATACACCTTAAAAGAATTGGTCGATTTTTTAAGAGAAAATGGAAGAAAAGGGGTAGAGTTGCAACGTTACAAGGGATTGGGAGAGATGAACGCCGACCAACTCTGGGAGACAACAATGGATCCAAAAATCCGTACTCTTGTGAAGGTCACCATGGAAGACGCGATTAGCGCTGACCACATGTTCTCAATGCTGATGGGGGAAGAGGTAGCCCCTCGTCGAGCATTTATTGAAACCCATGCCCTCTCCGTGAAAAATTTGGATGTGTAAAGTATGTCGTATACAGAAAACGAACAGATTGTAAATCGGAATGTCGAAGAGGAGCTCAAAGAGAGTTACCTCCGTTACTCCATGTCCGTCATAATTTCGCGTGCGCTTCCAGACGTACGCGATGGGTTGAAGCCATCGCAAAGACGTATTTTATACGCAATGCGTCAGTTGAATTTGAGCCCGGGTGGCAAGCATAGAAAGTGTGCTAAGATCGCCGGTGATACCTCTGGAGACTACCACCCACACGGTGAATCGGTTATTTATCCTACCCTGGTACGCATGGCTCAAGACTGGGTGATGCGTTATACACTTGTCAATGGACAAGGAAACTTTGGTTCGATTGATGGGGATCCACCAGCGGCGATGCGTTATACTGAGGCTCGATTGACTCATGCATCGGTTGCTTTGATGGAAGACCTGGATAAAGAGACAGTCGATTTTGTGCCTAACTACGATGAGACAAAAAAAGAGCCGACTGTATTTCCATCAAAATTTCCTAACCTGATTTGTAATGGATCGTCAGGAATTGCTGTTGGTATGGCGACAAACATTCCACCCCATAACCTCATTGAGCTTTCTCGTGCAGTGCAAATGCTGATTGATGATCCTAGCATTACGATAGATCAAATCATGGAAGTGATGCCGGGCCCCGATTTTCCAACTGGTGGGATGATTTGCGGATACAGAGGAATCAAAGAGGCCTATTATACTGGTCGTGGCAAGCTCACATTGCGCGGTGTACTCCGTTCTGAAGAGCTTGAAGGGGATCGCTCGAGAATCATCATCGATGAGCTTCCTTACAATGTAAATAAAGCTCTTTTGATTGAGCGGATTGCCGAACTCATAAACGATAAGACAATGGCCGGTATATCGGACATTCGCGATGAGTCCGATAAAGATGGCTTAAGGGTTGTGCTTGATTTAAAAAGGGGAGAAATTCCTGATGTGACGATCAACCAACTCTACAAGTTCACCGATTTACAAGTGACATTTGGTTGCAACATGTTGGCTTTGGACAACGGTTTGCCAAAAACCATGAACATCAAACAAATGATGCAGGCATGGGTAGATCACAGGATCGAGGTTGTTCGTCGTAGAACGCGATATGAGCTCAATAAGGCAGAAGCTCGAGCTCATATCCTTGAAGGTTATCTAAAGGCTTTGGATCACCTTGACGAGATTGTTAAAATGATCCGACAAGCACCAGATCGGCATGTTGCACGCGCTGAATTGATTCAAACATACCAGTTTTCAGAACGTCAAGCCGATGCCATCCTTGAGTTGAGACTCTATCAACTCACTGGTTTGGAGCGTGAAAAAATTGAGAACGAGTACAAAGATTTGATTCAAAAAATCGAGCATTTACGTTCTATTTTGGCAGACGAAAAACTTGTACGCGGTATCATTAAAGATGAGCTTTTGGATATTGAACGAAATCACAAAGGTTTGAGAGCAACTAAAATTGTCGCGGCCGAGGGTGAGTTGCAAATGGAAGATCTCATTCCAAACGAACCTGTTGTGATAACAATTTCTACAGACGATTACATCAAAAGGATGCCGATTGACACCTTCCGCGAGCAAAAACGGGGTGGAAGCGGTGTGATTGGTGCTGATCTAAAGAAAGAGACCGATGCGGTCAAAGATGTCTATATCGTCGAAACTCACGACACGCTTTTAGTCTTTACTAGCCTTGGACGTTGCTACTGGATAAAAGTTTGGCAGGTGCCGGAAGGTAACCGTCGCTCCAAGGGTAAACCGCTTGTAAACCTTCTTGAAGGTCTGACCAAAGAGGAGAGAATCGCGGCAATTTTGAACATTAAATCTTTTGAAGATGTAGCCGCAGTTTTATTTGCGACTAAGCATGGCACCATCAAAAAAACCATGCTTGAAGCTTATAGTTCACCTAGAAAGAAGGGTGTGTATGCGATTGCGATCGATGAGGGTGATGAAGTGATTGCGGCAAGGCTTGTTCATCCGGGGGAGCAGGTAATGTTGTTTACACGTGATGGAATGGCTGTCCGATTTGACGAAGATCAGTGTCGTCCTATGGGTCGTGTAGCTCGTGGTGTTCGGGGCGTGACTTTGAAAGACAAAGAGGACTATGTCGTTTCCTGCGAGGTGGTCAAGCCACAAGACACACTTTTATTAGTTTGTGAAAATGGTTTTGGAAAACGCTCGGATGTCGATGAATTCCGCCATACGAACAGAGGTGGCAAAGGGGTCAGAGCGATTATGATCAATAAGCGAAATGGCTATCTTGTAGCAGCTCTTCGTGTGGATGAAAAAGATGGTATTCTGATGATGTCTGAGGGGGGGCAAACCTTGCGCACATCGATCAAGGATATCCGCGTTATGGGTCGTTCAACTCAAGGTGTGACTTTGGTCAACCTTGGTGTGGATGATAAACTTGTTGCAGTTCAACGGATCAGTGATGGAGAAGAAGGTGGGGCCTAATTCCCTTTTTATCACATTTGAAGGGATTGATGGATGTGGAAAATCGACGCAGCTTTTAAAGGCTGCGCGATTTTTTGAAGATCTAGGTTATGAAGTCGTACAGACCAAAGAGCCTGGCGGTACCATGATTGGTAAACACCTAAGATCGCTTTTGCTTGAAGAGGGGGCAAAAAATCAGCGCTCTGAGGTGTTAATGTTTATGCTCGATCGTTCAGAGCATTTACGACAAGTGATTGTTCCTGCCTTAGAGGCGGGAAAAATTGTACTTTGCGATCGTTTCATCGATTCCACACTCGCATACCAACTGGAGTACCCTTTTGAGATTTTAGATTCTTTAAACCATTTTGCTACCGGTGGACTAAAACCTAATCTAACTTTTTATTTTGATATTCCCTTACAAACTGCGATCAATCGTCGGAAGAACCGGACCCACACCGATCAGATTGAATCCCGCTCGATCGAATATATGGAAAACGTATTGGCACGTTACCTTAAAGTGTGCATGCGTGACCCGGAGAGGATCAAAATTATCCCCTCTAATCATTCAATTGATCAGGTGACAAAACTGATGGAAGGACACCTTAGGGGCTCAATTGAATCCAATTTTTGAACGCTTAAAAGAACAAAATCCTTTGCAATCACCCCTCTTATTAGTAGGTCGAAAAAAAGATCTACTTTTGGAGCAGACAAAAGATTTTTGCCGTTCCCTTTTGAAAAGAAAAGCTCTAGATCACCCCGATCTCATGTTTTTTTCAGTAGAAAGTGGCTCAAAAACATATTCTATGGAGACGATACGTTTGCTTATCAACGAGGCTAGTCTCATGCCTTTTGAGGAGTCATTTCGCTATTTTATCCTAGATGAGGTCGACACAATGTTGCCTGTCCACCAAAATGCACTTCTTAAGGTTTTAGAAGAGCACCCACCGTTTGTAAAGTTTATTTTGCTTGCTTCGTCGGTATCCCCCTTATTGCCCACAGTTTTATCCCGAGTTAAAAAATTTTTCCTAGAAGAGATTGAGGAAGAAAAACCTAGATTTCCCGATTTTAGTCGCCCTTTTTCAGAGTTACACCTTGAGGTGCAAAATTTTGAGGAAAAACATTCTTTTACCGATTTGAATAATTCCGCAGAAGTTATGCGTAACTTAAGTAATGAGACACTCCAGTGGACCTTAAATGGAGCAAGGGCTGAAACGATGCATATTAAGAAAAAACACCTTTTTGAATCGCTTTACGCTCTATTCCATAACCAAAATAATTAAAATTAATTTTTTACATTTTTTTGAGGGTACAAAAATCTTGTCTTGAGAAAAACGATCGGGTATACTACTCGAATGTCTCTCAATCAATCTAAATTTCGAGAAATCGTTTACCATTTTTTATTTGCAAGACCCGATTCTACTGATGAGGTAGAGCTTTTGGTAAAATCTTTAATGCATTTTCATAAAACGACTAAAAAAAACGTTTTAGACGCGTTTAGCCGCTATGAAAAAATTTTATCCCAAGTGGGTAAAATTGACGAAGCAATTCAGAAAACATCGAAAGAATATGATGCCGAACGGATCACAAAAGCAGAAAAAGTTGCTATAGAGCTCTGCGCTTACGAGATGCTTTATGATGCCGAAATTCCAGAAAAAGTTGCTATTGCAGAAGCGATCCGCTTAACTAAAAAGTATGGGAGTAAGGAGGGAGCCGGTTATGTCAACGCCATCATGGATACCCTCTATCATCAAAGAGAGGCAGTCTCTTAGCCCCTACACGACGATGAAGATCGGAGGGATAGCAAGATTTTTTTCGGTTGTCCATACGGTCGAAGATCTTTTAGAGTGCATCCGATTTAGTCAGCAGCAGAGTTTACCCCTTTTTGTAATAGGAAAGGGTTCAAATCTGATAGTGGGCGACGGTTGCATTGATGCAGTTTTTGTAGTCAACCGGATCGGCGGGGTTCTGCTGAAAGATGACCGGGTAAAGGTTGGTGCTGGGGTGAATGCCTCGTACCTATCCCAGAAAATTTCAAAAATGGGCTATGGTGGCCTGGAATTTTTTTCCGGAATACCGGGTACTGTCGGCGGCTGTGTAGTCATGAATGCTGGAGCTCAACAAAAAGAGGTAAAAGATATCCTCTTGGAAGTAGAGACGATCGATCCTTTTGGTAATTTTTGCCACTATAGTCGGGATGATTTAAAATTTGGCTACCGGACAAGCCCATTTAAAGGGAAAAAAGAGGTAATTGTCTCTTTGACCTTTAAGGTTTATGAAGATCAAATGGCTGAAGAAAAAAGGGTGTCGATCCTTAAAAAAAGGCTTGATACACAACCTTACACGGTACCGACTGCCGGGTGTATGTTTAAAAACCCAATAGGGGCTTCTGCAGGCCAATTGATTGATCGATGTGGTTTGAAGGGGCTACAAATAGGGGGCGTTAAAGTCTCTTCAAAACACGCTAACTTTTTTGAAAATAACCATAACGCAACCGCTCAGAATGTTCTTGATCTCATCGAGCGTGTCCGTTATGAGGTAAAAATTAAGACCGGAATAGATCTGGAACTAGAAGTAATCCCATGTTTTACGACCTGCACACCCACACTACAGCATCCGACGGTCAGTTAACCCCTTTTGAGTTGATTGATGAGGCTTTTAACCGTGGCGTACCTGGTATAAGCTTCACCGATCATGATACTGTTGATGCCTATACAAAAGATGTTTTGGGCTATGCCCAAAAAAAAGGGATTTTTTTAGGAACCGGAATTGAAATTTCGACTGTTTTTAGAGATACATCCATTCACATCTTAGGTTATGACATCGATGTGAATGCACAGTCGATGACCCGCTTCATCGATCAGACCCAAGGTAGAAGGGTAGAGCGCAACCGTCGCATGGTCGAGCTATTGCGAACGTTAGGATTTCACATCGACTGGGAGGATAAAGAGAATCTGGGTAGACCCCATATTGCCCAAAAATTGATCGATAAAGGTTACGTTGCGACGATGCGCGAGGCATTCGATCTACTTTTAGGTGAGGGGAAACCGGCTTTTGTGATGGGAGATTTTCCGACAACTGAAGAGGGGATTCGTCTGATTCACGATGCGGGGGGGAAAGCTTTTTTAGCCCATCCCCATGTGATCAAACCAAAACGTTATGTGAAAAAGCTTTTAGAACTTCCGTTTGATGGATTAGAGGTGAATTATGGCGCTTTTTCCAGAGATGACAACCTCTATTTTGAGGTTTTGGCTAAAAGTAGGAAACTTCTGATGAGCGGGGGGACAGACCATCATGGTTTGCAAACAACTCCTCTGTTGGGTGAAAAAGGGGTGGGTCTAAAAGAGGTAGAGGCTATCTTTGCCTCTAAATTTGTAAAAGCTCATGATAAAGCTTATCCCGGTTGACTCACCTAGTCGACCTCTTCGTTTTTCATGTCGATGAAGTCTTGTTCCATTTGTTCAATCTCTTTTTTTGTCAGGTAGGGTGTTCTTGCCCCATGGGTTACTGCAAGTTCGGCTAGCTGGGCTAGTGCTTGGGTGATTGGAGTCTTTTGAGTTTGAATTGTATGGATATCTAAAGCTTTGACTAAGGAGACAAGATCTCCCCCCGCTCTCTCAATCTCTTGGTAAAGTTGCCATTTGACCTCGCTTGAAAGGAGTTCAATCGCCTGGATGAATTCCAGATGCCTTTGCTCTAAAAGGAGCTGAAGCATCTCATAGAGGTTTTCTGCGATATCGCCGCGGTGTTGCTCATCGTAACCTGGAAAGGGATCCTCGTCCATTTTATTCGTGATGCGGGCGATGTGCTGCCTCTCTTCAGATGAAAGGGCCTCATTTTGACGTAGATGGATGACAAGTTCGTCCGTAGAAAGGCCTTGCTTTGCAATTTTCTGAATCTTATCAATAGTTTTTTTTACTGGATCACTATGCTTTTCGAACATTTGTGGTTCATCCATGAAATACCCATAGGGTAGCTTAACCATCATACTGCGATCCTAGGAACTTCTTGAGTTATTGGCAATCTAATTTGTTGATGGAAAAAGGGTTTCGTATTAATATGGTAGTCCCTTTTCTTTGGGGTGCTAGCTCAGTTGGTTAGAGCGTTACGTTGACATCGTAAAGGTCAGTGGTTCGAGTCCACTGCATCCCAGTCTAATAAAATACAACTATCATTTTGATTTCCTGATTCTACAAAACTTTGGTTCTTTAAGCCCCTAAACAATTTTGGATGCAGGGGAAAAAGTGAATATCTAATGAGGGATTTAGACAGGAGGCGAATAAAATCATGTTGCTAGCTCCACTCCAAACTTCGTCACAGTTGGCTAGAGTCCAAGTATCTATGATGGCCTGTTCTGGTATTAAGTGAGGTTCAAGGTGGTGGATGGTAGTCCAATCCCCAAAAACTGCGTCATGAGTGCTTGGAGTATCCTGAGTCACCACCTCATATTTTTCTTGAAGGTACTGTTTTAAGGGTTCAATAAGGGTAGCTAAAAATATAACTGTTTTTGTAGGCTCCAGTCGATTCATAAGTTCATCGATTTCAATTTTTATTTGATCAAGATAATTTATATTACCATCTTGAAAATAATGATTAGAAACTCTTAACTGAACCCCTATAATTTTTTTACCCTCTTTCCTCCTCTTTTCTAATTTTTCAAGATAAAAACTTACTTTTTTAGCTAATTTTGGCTGAAGGTTCAGATAAGTTTTTATAATCTTATTCACCCTCAATCGAAAGAGGAAAAAATTGGGGTCTTTATATGTTGATGGGTACTGGTATAGGTACAGAGTTTCATCAAAATTTTTTATTCCGGTTCCAAGATATCGGTTAAAATTAAAAAAATGTTGCCCCATACCGATCGGAAAGTGGTGGGTAGACAATCCGATGCTGCATGTCGGGGGCTTGGATGAGATCTGCAAGTCCGAAGCATCTACAAAAAGATCATTCCAAAGGTTGGATGTAGCTCCCCATTGGCCCGCCAGATTGAGATAAAGAGCCATCCTATGTGTTGTTTTTATACAATAGATCCATTCGATAGCCCTAAAAAGATTACTAAAAACTCCGTTATGATCTGGGTGCCACTCGACCCAGTAAAATGTTTTAACCGGAAAAGGTTCTCTGGATCCAGCATTTAAGGATAGAAAGTTTATAGAAAAAAAGGATAGCAAAAGCAAAAACTTGGTCTTCAGCATTCTTTACCGACCGTAACAATTTTCTAAAGATTTTAATAGTTTGATTGTAAGTAAGGGATTCAAACAACTAACGAATGTTGTAATATTACCTACTCCGCAGTGTATTTCATCACAGTGAGATAAAGCCCATGCATCGGTGATGACATCACTCATAAGTTCAATCGGAGAATGATAGACATCGAGGCTCCAATCTTGATGGATAGAATCCTCAAATCTAGGCATTTTTTGGTAGATAATTTTATATTTTCTCTTGAGGCGTTCAATGAGATTAGCATTCAAGGTTGCTACATAAAGCTGAGTCTTCTCAATGTCTTGATTTTTCATGACTTCATCAATGTCTTTTTCGATTTGATCTAAAAAGTTGTTGTCTAAATTTAAACCCATGTAGTGCTGGGCGGATCGGACATGAATACCGATAGTTTTATTGATTTTGGTATCTTCTCTCATTTGATTAATTTGGGCATCGATTTTTTCCTTAATAAAATTTTTTAAACGAATATATTTGTGAATGATGGGGTATAGACGTTTACGAAACAGATGAAAATCAGGATGTTTATACAGCTCAGGTTTCATGTATACAAATCCGACTAATCCATGAATATGGGAGGAAGGAATGAATCTTAGATCGATGCAAAGGGGGAATTCCGCTGTCTTTAGAAAGGGGATCTTTTTTGGGTCTTTAAAAGTAATAGCAGAATCTTGAATCGATTCAAATACTTGTTCGAAAAGGTTTGAATCGGAACCATAGAGCCCTTCCATACTGATGTAAAGTCCAAGACCTCTATTTTTTTTCACGACGTACATCCATTCTAATGTGAGCATGAGATTAGAAAAAAAACCACTTTGAGGGGACTTCAATTCAATCCACTTTAACACCTCTTTAGATCGAGGGTTATTCAAAGGTTTTGCAACACCGTTGAGGGTAAAGAAAAAAAGAAAAGTCAAAAAATTAAATAAAGTCATCTTGATTTCCAACCTTTAAAACAGGGCAGAAGAACTGTATCGAGATCAGAATTAAGGCAGGCGACAAACATGGCAAGGTTACTTGGACCGCAAAAGAATTGATCACACTGAGATAAAACATAGGCATCAACGAGAGCACCTTCAGCGTTTAGATAATGATCTGACCCACTCAGTAGTTCACTCCAGTCGCCATTCATTTGAGAGCTACGGGGAATATCAGATGCTACTACATGATATTTCAAAGAAAGTCTATCCAGAATTGGTTGATTGATTGTACATACAAAAAGTTTAATGGAATTGCGGTCTCGATCTTTAATTAGATCATCTATCGATTTTTCCACCTGGTCGAGGTATATATTTTCATCGAATTTCAGTTCCCCAGATTCTTTGTAGAAGTGGTCGGGCATTCTTAAATGGATCCCAATCACATGCGACTGGTTAGTTGTTCCCAGGATCGGATCTTTCAATGATTGGACAATTGAGTCTATTTTTCTTTTTAGATCAGGATTAGGTTTCAAATATTGATTGATTAGAGGATTTAATCTTTGACGGTAGGTATGAATTTGTGGATTAAGGTAGCTATCGGCCTGATTTAATACCCATTTTGTTTTTTCAAATGAGGATAAACCATCTGTAGGATATTTTTTTACCCACTTCCTCTTTTCGATAGAAAATAATCCTTGATTCCAAAAAATAGGATAACCAGGGAATGCCCGAATTTTTAAAAAGATGGGATTTCTGCCTCTAGAAAATTTAATCTGAGGGTCATTAACCGGAGAAAAAAAAAGATCTATAAAATTTTGCTCAAGACCGAAGAAATTTTTTAAATCGATTATCATTCCTAGATTTTTATCGTTTTTTACGATGTATATCCACTCGGCTAGTCTTGTCATGTTTGAGTAGAGGCCATGATAGGGCTCCCCTTCAAAAAGGATAAATTTTCTTTTTGGATACTCGGGGTCAGAATCTGGATTACCAATCATCACTCCATGGAAAAATATAAAGAGGATGAAAAAACCTAGACGCCGTTTTAGATAAAAATATTTAATTTTACTAACTCTCATATCAATCTTTATTTTAGATAAAAATATTTGATTTTACTAGCGCCCATACCAATCATTAAAACAGGGTAGGATATGAACAGGCATTTGTGGGTTTAAGCAGCTGGAAAAAAAGGCCATATTGCTCGCGCTGCAGTAGAATTCGTCGCAAAAGCTTAGGCAAAAAGCATCGATGACAGCATTATGAGCATTTTCGAGCGGTTCAGAATTTTTTAAAACTACATCCCAGTCATCATTGATATCGTTTGTTCTAGGGGTGTTAATTGTAATAGTGGGATACTTTGAGGATATCATATCGATCACCGGCTGGATCAAACTAGCTAGATAGATTTGCGTATTATTCACATCATAATTCATCATGACAGAATCTACAGACGACATAATATTACTAAGGTAGTCCTCTACGGGATAATAAGTTTTGCCATCATTTTGGTAGAGATGGTCAACATATCGTATATGAATACCAATCGTTTTTTTCCTAGAGATGAGTTTTTTTATCTCATGGAGTTTATTAGCGATAACATCTTGTGGTTGAAAATATTTTTGTAGAATAGGTAGCATTCTTTTGCGAAATATTTGAAATTCTGGTGATTTATAAGTTTTACTGTCGCCATACATGACCTTTTTTTCATCGTATGGACCGAGGCCATCTGTTGGGTATTTTCTAATCCATCCTCGCCTCTCTCGAACCCATCGACCATCGCGAATATGCCAGGGTGATCCAGGGTACATTTTGACTTTAGTAAAAGCTGGAACCCCTTTTTCTTGGGTCGTAACCCGTGGCTCTTGAGCTTGTTTGAATAGCAAAGGATAGATATTATCCTTTTGTTGAAAATAATCCTTCATTTGTATTGATATCCCAAGTCTTGGGTCATTTTCGACAATCCAAAGCCATTCTGCTAAACACATAATATTGGAGTAGAGCCCTGCATGGTTTTGGCCCTCAAAAAAGATATAAGAATTTTTCGGTAACTTTGTTTGTTTGGAATCAGAGCTAGACAGTTCATAACAAAAAAAACAAATCAAAAGATAT
>RGYU01000036.1 GCA_010031885.1 Chlamydiota bacterium
AAAATAAGATTCGTAAATTCGTGTATAACAATGGCACAACGGGCTTTTGTCAGTTTCATATTTCATTCCCAAAGAACTTAATTCATCATTCTCTTCAAAATCATAGAACATTTTTTCTTGAGCATGAGATTGCGATAGGGTTGCTCCTGCCATAAAAAGGAAAAAGAAAAATCGCTTCATAACTACCTTAAAATTAAATCAACTACAAACCTGATTACTTTAATCAAATTTAGTTTATATAAATATAACTTAGATTTAAATGCCCGTTTTTTTTAAATTTGAATTGTCAAAAAGAAAAAAACAGAAAAGAGGGAAAAATTTGATCTTGTTCCAGTTTTGGGGGCGAGCGCACAAAAAACCCTTCCCCCATCAAAAAAGCGATCGTCTTAGCGCTTTACGATAAAGCAAAGACTGCCAAAAAAAGTCATCGATAAAATTTCTTTTTGGTAAATATTCAGGTCAAGTGAATCCACTCCAGAAGCCTCTTGGTTTGGTGACTCCAATTTATAGCCGACATAATTCACATCGTTGATCAGGTTTTTTAAAAAGCCGACAGTATTTCGATTTCCAACTCCATGCTTATTACCGCGGTAACTTAGCCAGTAAGACGTGTGAAGATCTTCTATAATATAAAGACCTCCGCTCTTTAAGTGGGGGAATAAAGTTTCGAAACTAGTGATTTGTTCATGCATATGATGACCACCATCATCAATAATAATATCAAAATCCCCCCCAATTTTTTCGATGAGAGAATTCAATTCTTTTTTGTTACTTTGATCTACAAGGTGAAAACTAGATCTTTGTGGCATATGTAATAGTTTTTCCAGACTGATATCGATAAAATGCAATTCTGCATTCAAAAAGTATTCTTCCCACATGCGAACGCTAGAGCCTTTAAAAATTCCAATTTCGAGAAATTTTAGAGGTTTAAGTCTATGTTCACGAAAAAAAGATTCATATATTTTTGTGTAGTTATGAAATTTTGGGCTTTTATCTGTATCAAATTTTACCGCTAATTCGCTCAACTCGTCTGTATCTTTAAAATTGTAAAACATTTTGTCGGCCGATAACAGACCAAATAAAGTCGATCCCAAAAATAGCGTCGGAAATAAAAACTGCTTCATAGATATCATCTTAATTAAGGTTTTAGGTTGGAGTTCTATCTAATAATATTTTCCACTTAAATGCCCGTTTTTTAAAACAAAATCTTTTAGAGCAAAAAAAGGGGCTTTAAAAACCCCTTTATCTGTGATCTAGGATAAGACCTGAGTATTTGTGGCAGAATCCTCTTTTTCAAAGGGGGCAATCACCAGATAGGCTGCGACCAGAAAGAAAATAGGTAGCAGAAGGAATGCGGCTAAAAAACTTTCAAAAGGGTAGATTCTGCTTTGCAAATCGGTGATTTTTCCTCGCCATAAAAGATCCATGATTGTTCCTACAAGTGGCTGAATCAACATAGGTAATCCCATGATAATCACGGCCGCTATTCCCATCGAGGTCCCCTCAAGATTTTTTGGGCTATGTTCTGTGATTGTGGGATAACCCAACACTTGTGATGAGGTAAAAAGGCCTAGTAGAAAAAATAGCACGCCGATGTAAAGCGGATTTGAAGGGGAAAAAATGATCAGGGTCATGATGGCACTCGAGAGGATCGCACCGAAAATCATCCACAAGCGACGCATTCCAAAATAGTCTGATAGCGAACCGTAGATAGGAGAGCCAAAAATGGTTCCGATTGCAATCATGCTCGCAATAAAGGCACTTTGGGATAAAGAAAAATGATGGATCTGTGTTAAAAATAGGCTTGCGAATACTGCGCTAAGCACCATCAGTGGCAGATTGAGAAGACTTGTGTAAAGCCCGACTCTTAGGGTCACGGGATTTTTGATCGATGCTTTTAAAGCTTCAAAGAGGGGGATGGTCTGATGAACCTTTTTGGATGTACAGTTTTCCTTGATAGTTATAAAAAGTAGTGCAAATAATAAAAGACCAATCAATGCATCCAGGTAGAGGGCATTTCGCCATCCTAAAGCCTCTGCCAAAAGAGAAAATGGGCTTTGCGCAATAAAGGCGCCGAGCATTCCTATCGTGATGATCAACCCCATAATCCGCCCCCTCATTTTTTCCTCGAACCAGCGGGTAACCAGGATCATGCAGCTTAAAAAACAAAACGCATTCCCAATACCTGAAAGAAAATGGCAGAACGCTGCCACCAGAAGGTGATGAGAGGATGCGAAACCTACTGTCCCTAAAATGCAGACAAAAAGGGCAGAAAGGATCACTCTTCGTACATCAAATCTATCCAGGATCATCCCTGCAGGAAGCAAAAACAGAACATCTGCCAGAAGATAGGTGGCACTGATATATCCAAATCCCATAGCGCTCAATTGAAGATCTTGCATTAAAAGGGGTGCGATCGCATTCATCATGTGTAGCTGCATCAATTCATAAGCTAAAAACAAAGCTGCGGAAAAACAAACAATATAAGGCATTAAATTTTTTTTCACGACAAAACCTCCGAAGATTGCGATTCTTTGAAGGAGGGTACGGCTAATTTGAAACACTTCATGCATTTAGAGATGTAACTTTCATTCCCCCCAATTTGAATTTGGGACCCCTTGACAACAGGGTTTCCTAAACTGTCAATACGCAGATTCATGGTTGCTTTTCGGGAGCACGTACAGATGGTTTTGATCTCAGAAATTTCTTCAGCCCATGCCAACAAGTACCGACTACCTTCGAATGGTTCGCCTAAAAAATCGGATCGTAATCCGTAGCATAAGACAGCAATACCCAAATCCTGAGCAATTTCTACTAGTTCTGCCACCTGCCTTTTCTTTAGAAAATGGGCTTCGTCAACTAGAATGCACCGAATATTTGGTGTGTGCTCCAGCTGGTGTTTTACAGAGCTAAAAAAATCAAACTGCTCATCAAAGGGGGTAGCGCTTTGCTTGAGCCCTATGCGGGAATAAATCACCGTTTTTTCAAACCGTTGATCGATTTTTGGAGCAAAGAGGAGGGTCTGCATCCCTCTTTCAATGTAATTATAACTTGCCTGTAAAAGGGTTGTGCTTTTTCCGGCATTCATTGCCGAGTAATAAAAATAGACCTTGGCCACTTTCGCTGATCCTTAAAGGTAGTTGCTTAACCACAAACTCTAAGCAATCGACGATTTTTGCGGGAGTGTTTTTGACAAAAGAGCCCCGTTGAGTTGTTTTGAAAGAAAAAACCCTCCGTGTTGGGGAGGGTTTTTCTATTCTTATAAAGATTGATAGAAAATAGGTTTTATCTCTTCAATTTGGTAGAGACCCAGAGAAGACCAGCAGTCACAATTGCGCTTATGACTATCACAACGTTATTCAATGAATTCGTAAGATTAATACAGCCAAACTGGTAGGGTAGTTCGACATAAAAAGGTAAAAGAATATGGGAAACCATGTGAAAAAAGGCGGCTCCCGCAATAAAAATACACACATCTCGTAATTTAAACATAAGTAATTCTCCTTATAAACCACCTATAGAAAAATTTCTTTATATTCGCAATCTTCTATTTAGCAGTCCAGCTTTTGTTTTTTATTTTGTGTGTGAAAAACCTCGTCAGTAACCAGCCTTTGGAAAAAGTGATCCAATGAGTGCTCAAATACCCTCAGCTCGCTTGTTATTTCCATAATTTCCGCCTCGTTAGCTGGCTCCAGATCAAGAAGGCTAAATTTTTTCGACGGGTCGTGGGGCCATAGAGCAAGACCTTTTTCATCCCCTTTTACCTCGATGAGATTGGTTAAAAAAGTCCTGTCAATTAATGTGCCGGTTCTATCTCCCTTGATCTTTACAGGCTCATGCAAAAACTCAAAAGAAAAGGGGCAAACAGCTTTTTCTGAATTTGGCCAATCCTTAGAGAGTTTCTGGAATTTAGCCATAGTGGGGCCATTTTTTTCTTCAATCGATTTTAAAATATGGAGGAGTTTGGAGGAGGGGGCCGATTTTTCTAAAGATCGGATCAAATTTTTTAGATGACTAAACTGGGATAAACTTAAGTGAACCTCATTTTGAAGTTCTTCTAAGATTTTCCTTTTTTCTTTCAATTCTTTTTGAGCTGAAACCAGGGCAGTTCTTTCAATTGATTGGGCCAAATTCGGAAGCGGACAAACAATCCAACTATTGACCTCTTTTTCAAGCCACTCCTGAATCGGTAAGGGGAAGAGGGGGTAGGACTGTATGAGGGTTTGCTGGAAGCGTAAAGCTAAAAGAAGTGGGCGATTTTCCGGTGGCATTAAGAGCGCGATGTAAGGGATCAAATTTTGCGGGATGAGACCAAGTATTTTGTTTAAATCGAGCTCTTTCGGAAAGAATCGGGTAATAAAAAGGATATATTTTCCGTCTCCAAGAGGTTTTTCCTTCAAAAAATTTAGAAAGTATCCCATGTAAAAATCTTGCGAAAAATTGCTTAGAAAAAGGAGGTGTTCTTTGATTGTTTTGTTTTCCTGATTAAAAAGAATCTTTTTTTCCAAAACAGATAAAATGGAAAGATCTTTTTCAAAAATGAGAGATAATTTGACAAACGTATCAAAAGGAATGGTCTCGGCATATCTATAATAGACATCGGCTAAGATCTGATTATTTGCATAAAGTCTTGATAGCAATTCCCCCCCAAAAGTGGTAATTTGCCCCTTAAAGCGTGGGTGCAAAGACAGCAATTCAAAGATCTCATTTGTATCTTTATTTAGCATAAAATAGGAAAAAAGCTCAGCAAAATGTGGATCGGTAAAATTCTCGAGAAGGCCAAGAATGCGTGCGACTTTTCCAAATTTAGGATGAAAATTGTGTTGCAAAAATTCGTATAGAAATTTTTGAGATCTAGGGTCTTGTAAGAGCATGAGATAGAACTGCTGTGCAGGTTCCAAGGAATCGAAGAAGGAAGATAGCGCCAAAAAAAGAGTGCCGTCCCAGCCTATGCGTCCTTTTTCAAGGATTAAACTGGAGAGCGCTGGGAGGGGGTCTATTTCCAAATCTCGAAAAATGCGCCTATAGTCGGTCATCGGGTGTAGGGTTGCATCCATGAGATACCGCATGATCCGTCTTTGATGGGTCATTTGAATTGCACGTGCATCGGTTTGGCTTCTAGTATAAAAATCCAGTATTTTTTTCAAATTTGCCGGCGATTGCTCGAGAAAAAGATTCAAGATAGAACTATTAAATAACCCTTTCTCTATGAATAATCTCATCTCATAGCTATCCATTTGCTTAAATTCAGCAAATGGGAAATCTATGGGTACAATAAAGAATTGATCGCGGTGTAACTGAGTGCGAGTATAGCGTTGCTCTGATTGGATCAGAAATTTTGTGAGTTTGGGCACAGGGTGTTTGAAGGGAATAGAGGGATTTAGGCGAATCCATTCAAAAAGCATTAATGCTTTGTAAGCAAATTCATCTCGAAAAAATGTCTCAAAGTAGAGGATCCCATGTGTGTGCTGGTTCATGAGGTCCATGAGATGACGAATTCTTTCATTAAAAAAATTTTCGGGGCTAGTAAATGGGTCATTTAAAAAAGCGCTTATGGTTGCGCAAGAAATGTTATCAGGGTGTCCCCCGTATCTTTGAAGCATTTCACAATGTTCTAAAAGTTCTTGTGCATCTGAAGGGGACAGCTGATCCAAAAGAAGGGGGATTTCAGCATGGTAAACGAGAAAAAATTGGTGGAGCGCCTGTGGACCTAACTGGGCAAGGTCTAAAAGGATTTTTTCAAGTTTCTTCCCTTTTATCCAGTTGAGATTTGTCAAAAGCTCTTTGATTGTTTTACCTGTTGATTTCAAATCATCAATAATTTGTGTCTCTAATTTGAAAAAATCGGCTAGCCCCTGCTGTTTCTTAAACAGATAAAGCTGTTCTTCTAGGCTCATGTGGTAAAATCTTTCCAAAAACTCCTCAGTAAAGCGGGATTGGCCAATGAGGTACTGTCCTATAAAAGCAACTCTAAAAACCGTTGCATCTAGCGTAACGGGGTTGGGGTGGCATAGGTCAATCAAGAAAAATTTTTGGACTCGCTCGATTAAATCGGATTCGGATTGGTCTAGGGGTTGGGGGGTGTCTACGTTTATCTGGATTGAGTCGGTAAAGGAAAAAAAATTTAAAACCCACTCTTGTAGGGGAGGGCGCGGATTGTTGGAGGATTCAAACCTTTTTTTTAGATGGTCTCGTAAAGATGAAAGCTCCTCGATTGGCAATGGGGGCATGGGGTGAGAGGGGCCAAAATGACCATTTAATATTTGATCTGCATAAAAATCAAGGGGCCCCCTTTGAGCCGGCATAAGTGGACTTGAGTTCATAGGTAAAAATTTTAGCGATTTACAGTTAATTTTTAAAGATATAAATATATTATTTTACTAATTAGGGTTTCTCTTAAGTTTAAAACTTGACCAACCAGCTTGTTTGAACCAACAGAAGTAGCCCAGTTTAAAACTGAATTTTGTCGCAAAAAGTAATGCTCCTTCCTTAAAAAAGCCTAGCCTGTAAAGATGTGGATCCGAATTTTTTGCTCATGAAGCGCCGAGGACCAGAAAAAAAATGTAAATTTTTAAGACAAAACTGCCTAAAAAAAAATTCATTGCCCTCTGTGTTGAAAGGGGTATCATGATTTTCTTTAGGTATAGACTGGTATTGTAGCCGATTGAACCTGTCTTAAAGACAAAGATGAAATCTAATTTCTTACACCCAGGTGAATGACTTCTGTTAAGGGGGCATATCTTAAAAGTGAAAGGTCTAAAAACCATGGATATTTATGCTACCAACTTGATTTCTCAGTTTAAAAGGGGCTTTTGCCTAGGCATTTAGCCCCATTCGTCGCACTAAAAGTAGGGGGGCGTTCTTTAGCATTCGTTTTATTGCTTGCCCACTGTTGCATCACCTTGAGGTGCTAAACAAGTTTTAAAAGTTTTCTTCAATGGTTTTTGGTTTGCATCTGTTGCCAAACTTGATAGGTCTTTTTTACAGGCTCTGATGCAACTCCTAAATTCACCAGCTCTTGAATTCGCTCCATGTAACCAGATTGCGCATCAAAAGCTTTGAGCTCATCGGATGCTAAGCCAATTTCAACCAACCGGTGCGATAACATCTCCAGGCGGTTTGCATTTGGGAATCGCTGTGTTTTTCCTGTCATGTGTATGCAGAGGGGGAGTGGGTCAAGTCTATCTTCATCCTTCGGGTGGATGAAGTAAACGATCGAAAACCGCTCTTTACCAGGCTGCGAAACGACACGGTGCACACTGCTTTTAAAGTACCCATTTGACATGTTTTCAAGCATATCACCGCAATTAATGATGAAAGCATTTTTAGGGACTCGCACATCGATCCATTCCCCTTGATCAAGAACCTGAAGCCCCTTTTCGGTCGCCTTGGGTAAAATTGTAAAAAGATCGATATCGGTGTGCTCTGCAGCCCAAAATTGTGTCGGATGCAAAGTTTTGGGATAGTATAGAGCTCTTAAAAGACAGGCTCCATTGGATGTCATATTTGCAAGAAAATCGGGTTGCTGACCCATAAAAATGCTCAAAGCTTCCTGTAGCTTTTCGCTATGTTGGTCTAAATGGACAATCAATTTTTCCAAAGGTGTTTTAAGATCCATCCACTTTGGCCAGAGGTTTTTTGTGCGACCTATATGTAAGAACTCCTTCAAATCAACTTGCCGGTTGCCTTGGGCATTTTCGCTAAAAAAAACACCCCTCTGACCGTTTAAATGGGGAGCAAACAGCTCCATCTTTTGCTCTTTTGGGCTCTTGAAAAAGCTTTTGCAATGGGTATACCCCTGATCTAAAGTTTCCATATCAAAACCGGTGTTGATAATGGCACAGAACCCTATGTGATGGAGTGCATCGGTAAATTCTTGAATGAAACGTCCTTTCGTATCGCTTGATTCTAAAAGCTGCATATCAATGACTGGAATAGAGGGGTGAAGAGTTTTTTCAGCATTCAAATGAAGGAGCAGTAGAAGGGAAAAAAAAAGTCTGCTGAGTAGATTTCTGATCATAAAGTACATCAAATTTATTTCAAAAAAATGTTAAAAAAAACACTCATATATTTCAATTCTTCTTTTTTAATTGCATATTGATTGAAAAGTTTTGTACTTTTTAATAACTTTTATTAAAACTTAATACTGAGTTAATCTTTAATTCGAAATTAAATAAAAATATTTCAATTCGTAATTATTTAAAAATTCAAAATTCAAGAAATAAAAACGATACCTTTTGGGAGGAGAAAATGCACATTAACCAGGCAGTCGAAGCCCCTTATTTTCCCAGAGTTGTTGAAGCGGTACGCGAAAAACTGGTATTTTTGATCGGATTTTTTCGTAATCCTACTGCTATGGGCTCAATTTTTCCAAGCTCTGAGGCGCTTACCAATAAATTGGTCAAACCGATCAAATTGTCAAATACCCCTACTGGGAGAAGATATTTGGAGGTGGGTGCTGGAACGGGCGCGGTGACAGAGTCGATGGTCAAAAAACTATCCAGATCTGATCGTCTAGATGTTGTAGAAATTGATCCGACTTTATGCTCGCTTTTAAGGAAAAAGTTTAGAAACTACAGTAATGTCCGTATCATTGAGGCATCGGTAATGGATTTGAAAGAGATCCCTTACGATGGAATTGTGAGTAGTCTTCCCTTCAATCAATTTGATGCCAAGTTTGTCCAGCAAGTGTTTGATAAGTATAGAAAAATGATGAAGGAGAGCTCTTTTTTGACCTATTATGAGTACAAATACCCGAGATTTTTAGACAAAATTTTTCTAGAACGCAATCGACGTTTAGAGGAGATTTATCAGCTTAAAAAGGCAGTAGGCGATTTACTTAAAGAGGAAAAAGAGAGCGTTTGGTTCAATTTTCCACCAGCAAACGTGAGGTATTTGACAAAATAGAAAAGCGATTTAGCAGGGGAATAGGCTCAGCCTATATGCGTTGGATCGTAGCTAGACAATATTGAAACATTTTTCCTGGGTGATTTGATCCAACAAATGATGAAGATCTGCTGGGTCATCCATGAAAATTTCAAGCGTTTTTGAGCAGGTGTGGATCACGCAGTTTGTCTCTTTATGTACATTGGAATTGTTTGAGCTTTTTTGGAAGTGGATCGAGATGACCTCATCTTGGTAGAAAGAGGGGGATCCAGTTGTTGCTACCATGAATGCTTGTCTTTGCTTGACTGATGCATTGGTGATCCAATTTTCAAATGCCGATTGAAATGCCAAAGTTTTTGATTCGGAATCTGCTAGGCGGCTTTCAATTTCCTCTAAAGCTTGATTTTCGTCGCCCTCTACAGACGCCTCCTCAAAAGGGCGTTTAAAATAGCAGAGCCGTGAAATAGTTTTTGGATTGATTTCAACCCCCTCAATTTCCTCCTGGATGGATTCGATAGGTAGAGAGCGAATCATAAACTGATGTTCTGTGGATAAGCCGGATAAAATCATAGTTGCGGCATGCAACCTAGGATCATGCTGACTTTTAAGCATCTCTAAGACCGAGTTTTCCAGATCGTCATCCTCATTTAAACACAAGAAAGTCCGGATCTTTTGTAGCTCTTGGTCTGTTGGTTGCTGGTAGTTTAAAAGTCTATCTCCGTAAACTAAAAAGTCGACCTCTCTATATTTGGTTAGAAGGTCGGTGCACCCTCCGAATTTAATTTTTTTCATAAGCATGTAAACCTTTGGGTTAAATAGGGGGCCTGTCGGAATACGATTTTCCAATAGTAATGACAGTAGCTTTCCTAGAAGGAAAAGATTCTTGGAACACTCCTCTTTTTCTTCGGGATCAGAAGATATAAAACCTTGCTCATCGATAGTAAATCTAAAATCAGAGCCCTCTACAAAAAAGGATTGAAGCAATTTAAAATAAAATTGCCTGGTAGGGCCCCCAAGATCCTCTGTTGGAGGTAGCCTGAATCGTTTTTTTCCCTCTATCTCGATAGGCTCAGAGGGGATAAAAAGGAACTGAAGATCTTCGAGATGACAGCCATGGGTTCCCAATAGCATCTTGAGGATAGATAGGGGTTGGCTAAAATATTCTTTATCTTTGACGAGGATGTAATTCCAAGCACAGCAGAGCATGATTTCTTGCTGTGCAAGGAATGGAAATAAAGGATCCGACTCTTCGATTTTGTTTGGAACCTCGGGATTTAAGTGGAAAAAGTAAGTTAAGCTTGCAGCAAATTGACTCACCACATTTAGTTCTAATTCGCTTTGAAAGACGATGGATTCCTCTTCTTCGTCAATGAGTGTAGATAGAGCCTCCGCAAAAACTTTTTTTATCACCATGTCGTTGTTGAGCCGAAAGTAGTGATATAAATGCTGCATGAGGGGGAATTGGGTGCTGCAGAAGGGACCAAAGGCATGAGGCAAAAGGGGGTGGTGACAACCATCCAGTCTAAAAGGATGCATATTCACTGCCTTATCAATAAAGAAAATGAACTGATCTACCTTCCAGGTGAAACGACTCAGCTGCGCTAAGAACATTTGCAGGGTTTCATAAGGAACCAATGAGTCTTTTAATCCTAGGACAAGGGGAAAAAACAAAAATCTGGAGTGTAACCGTAGATCCTTGATTTCAAGTTCTTGTACGAGTTTGAAAAAGAGTTTGACGAGTTGAGGACAAGAGTTTGCAAGAAATTCAAGTCCGCCTTGTTCAGCAGGCTGAAGGGAATCTTGGAAGAGAATTTTACGACTCAACACAGTTGTATCAGTAAGGATTTTTTTGATTTGATTTTGGTCAAATATTGAAAAAAAGTTCATGAATGAGGGATCGCTATTTGTGTCTTCAAGGCAGTAATCAACAAAAAAGTGGGTAAACTCAAGCCATCTAGCACGAAAAACTTCACTCAGACAGCTTGTAAACCTTAAAAAAGTCGCTAAATCATGAGAAGACTCGTGAAAAATTTTGAGACATTCAGATAGCTCAACCCAAGAATCTTGTGCATATCCAATGAAAAAATCTTGGATACGGAAGAGGTTTTTGTGGGAATAGGTATTGCAGTAGGGTTCAAGGTAAAGCGCTAATTTTTCAAGCTCTTTTAACTCATACGAGCTTGAAACATCCGCATTCGATAGCAGGTTTTTTAACAAATGAATTCTAGCTAATCCAGGTGGTATTTTAGAAAAAATAGTTTTATAGGCGATCTCAAAATCGTTCAAAAAAGCTGGGGGCAAAAAGACTTTTCCCATCATGGTTTCCAATTCGCTTAAACAGTCTTTTAGGTAGGGACGGTTAAATCGGGTAACCAAAAAATCTAAGGGGTGAGGTGCAAAACACCCTTTTTTTTTGCTGTTGCCGGTAAGTGATGATTGACTCACTCTTTTGGTTTTCTTTTCTGTAGACGACTCTTCACTTTTTAGGGCATTTTTACCCTGGGTTACAAAGGGGATAAATGGGGTTGTAGAAAGGGGGGGCAAGTTCATAAATGTCCAAGAAAAAATAAATTACAAAAAAATTCTTTTCGGACAGAAAGCATATACCAGTTTTCTTTATAAAAATATAAACTAACAATTTTAATTAGTCAGAAACAGATTTAGCTTTTAATAAATCTAGATATTTTAGAAACAAATAAATAAAATATCCTATTAAAAAGGTTTTTATGAGTTTGAGTGCGTTTAGGTGGGCTGTATCGGAGTCTGCTGAAGTGGGTATTTTGACAAAACTTTTACCCTTTTTATATGAAAATGGCTCAACCCGTTTTTCGAATCCGTTTTTGCACTATGATCGGGAAAATCAAGTAATCTATTTTTCGTTTGAACACATGCGGTGTTTTTTTTGGACGGCAACAATACAACCCGATTTAGAAAGTATAGAGCGTATTATTATATCTCCTAGGTCCATGAACGAAAAAAAAATTCACGATTTTTTTTGGTCGCACATGGCAGAGATGGGGTTTCAAGTGTGATTCTATCGCTGCTTTTACCTTTCAAACTTTTCTCAAATCAAAAAATTGGATTTCCGCTTTATTTTGAGAGGTGAAAACATCATCGGGACAGCTTGCTGTAGCAAACATTCTTTCATCTAAGCCGAGTAAGGAAGAAACCCTTCCAGGAAATTGGGTTATTTTAGCTATGGTTTTTTTCATTCTAAGATCCCACAAACAGACCATTTTATCATCAGCGGAGGTCATGAGTAGATTCGCATCGAATGAGAGACAAGACCAGATACGCCCTTTGTGCGCATCACTAAAAGTCTTCTCTGTTTGGCTTTCCATGGAATAGATTTTGAAATCGCCGTCAAAGTAGGCCACCGCCATCGTACCCGGTTGATCTTTGAGCGGGCAAAGATGGGTGATGAAGGGTTTATAGGGAGATTTTTCAGAGAAATTCAGTCGAGGGATCAAGACATCACACGAATGGGAAGTGTTGCCCATCTTCCATAATTCAAGCTGAGATCCTACAGCTACAACGACTTTCTGGGCATTGAAAGGGAGAATGGCGTAAACCCAATCTTTTATATGCGCCTTGATGGAGCGGACGAATGTTTGTTTTGTCCGATCATAGATTTCAAGATATTGTGGTTTGCCAACGTATAGATAAGAAGGGATATCATCGCTTGAGGGGGCGCTGATACAGTTGATTCGCTCCTCATTGCGCTCTTTGCAACCAGAATTGCTCGACGCTGTTCTAGAGCTTTTCAAAGATGATAAAACATCGCCGGTTCGGTCGACAATCGTGAGGTAGCCATCTCTTGATCCAAAAGCGAAATGGTTATCATCCAAATTGGCCAATGAGGTGATCCAGCTTGCGTACCCTCTTTTGCCTGGTCCAATTTCTTCGTGGGATCTATCCTGGACATTCCAGATGCGTACCGTCGAATCTTTTGATCCCGATACAATGGAGTCGTGTCCAAGTTTGATCAACCCATGAATGTCATCCAGGTGGGCGTTTTTTATTCTTGTTAAAAATGTTACCTCTCCCCCTTTAAAAGAAAATTTAGGAGGCTGTACACCTGAAAGGCTTCGTATTTTATCAAGTGGATTGTTTGGCACCAAATTGAGCTGTTGCGTCAAGACCATTTTAGAAATGGTCGGAATCAAATTTTTATTTTCTTTTTGGGTATGATTGAGAGAAATATTTCCGTTAAAATCGGATATGTTTTCTTGACAAATAGGGGAGGAATTTAAATTACTTAGTTTGTCTGGAAGCATATTTTTCTTTAGTTTTCTTCTGTAGTGCTTGTTTGAATCAACGATCTTCAATTCAAGATTTAGGTATATCTTCAAATAAACTAAAGATACATGGTATTTATCATTTTTAGCTTTATTTGGATTGAAGTCAAATTCTTAACTCAAATAATAAAGTTTATATATCAAATTTATCTACTGACTTAAGCCGAATAAGTGCACTTTCGAGTGTATCTCTCTCTATACTTACTGTTTTTAGAAGTCGGCGTATAGTTAGCCGGACAGGGGTGGGGAGATCATGAAGTGAGAATTCTAAAAAATCACGACAAAAATCATCTCGAACAAAAGAGAACTCGTCCAAAGATCCAACGGTTGACATTTTTTGATTCCAGTCCTCGACGATGGTTGAAAGCCCCAGATAGCGTTCAAATTGTTCTTTAAAATGGGCTCCCTTGAAAAGGTAGAAAAGGGTAAGCCCTACTTGATAAACATCTTTTCCCTTGGCTTCTAAAGGATTTTCTTTTTTTTCCAAGTCCGTAAGGGATGTATTGTACTCCCACTCTATGGGCTGATAAAGGTCGTCCTCTAGTGGATCGGTCGATATTTTTTGTTCCGTCGCTTGACTGAAACCGCAAAAGAGGGGGACAAAATTTCCATCAAATTTTTTTTGTAAGAGAATATTGGATGGCCGAATGCTTTGGTGAGAAAAACCTAACTCTTTATGGAGGATGAGAACACGCTCAATGATTTTTATGGATAGATCTAGCCGATCCTTAAGAGGTATATCTCTAAAAGACTTTATGTAGCTTTGCAAGTCAGATCCTTCAATTTTTTGAACCAAAAAAGCTGCTGTGGAATGGGTAGTTAGCGGGTAGATAGCGGCGGCAATCCCAAGTGCTGCTGCTTTTTTTTGGAGCAAAGCTTGGCTCAGGGAAAAAGGTGTTTTTGCCGAAGAATCGTTTTTTTGTAGGGGAATAAAAAGGAGAAATTTTTCTAGAATTAGCTTTCGAATCTTGTAAGCACAAAATAGGTTTGATCGGCAACAGATTGTGTAAGGATTTTGATCAATGAGTAAAAAGCTTTTACGTGTCTGATTTCCTAAGTTCGTTTCTAGAAGATGATAGGTAGTACTTTGGGATCTCAAATAAGATTGAATAACGCGAGGGCATTTTTTTAAGACCTTTTCTAATTTGAAATCGGAGCATTCCGTAATAATCGGCAAATCGGAAAAAGAAGGGGAATGGGATAAATGGGTTGCATGCATACATGAAAACGGATTTATTGACCTAACAATTATGTCATGATGATAGGATTTCAAAAAAGAGAGATTTTAATAATGAGAAAAAACAGATTAACTATTTAGGTAATGATTTTTCGTTGATTAATGCTTATCTTTAATTTCATACATAAAT
>RGYU01000037.1 GCA_010031885.1 Chlamydiota bacterium
TTGTTTGGCAGTTTGCGCTAATAAAGTGAACAACCCTACGCTACTGGGATCAAAAGGGGTAAGCTGCACGTTTTTACTTTCGTCTGGTCTATCGCGACCTCCACCCAAGGCAACATAGATGCAAACTCCACCTCGATTTAAAAGTTCTTTCATCTGCTTGATCGTTTTCAAATTGTGCATTCTGCGATCAATTTCGATCTGTTTATCATCAGAAACATAACGTTTGGCATAGATACAAAAAAGTCTGCGTCCACGCGAAAGAGGGGCAGCCATTGGATCGGTCGTAACCCTTTCGCCGGCTACGAAAAAGGTATTTTTAAAAAGATCTTTAGCTACACTATCACATGCGATACTTAAAATCTGCGGCTCTAATTCCGTCTGGTGATTAGCTGCAAAAATTACATTTTCACCTTGATCAAGGAGCTGTTGAACATGTTGTAGTATATGCTGATTGATGATTTCAGGTGTGTTTAATACAAGGGGTCGTGCAACTTTTAACCCTAATTCAAAATAGGAATGATCCTCTTCGGAGGGAATATGCAACGAGGAAAAAAGATAGGGATTGGAGGTTTGTTGTTCCACAGAGTCAAAAAGCTCTTGCATCACATCAAGGGCCTCATCTTTGTCAGTGTCTTGATCGACGCTTAGTTGAACATAACAGTCCGCAAACTCTAGAAAATTGCTTTTCAGTGGGCCTGAGATAGAGGCATTGGCAATTTTATCGAGAAGATCACTATCTTTTGTTGGCACTCATTGACCCCTTGGGTGTTGCAAGATGAAAATCATTTAAATGGAGTTCATTGTTGGTCTTAAAAATGAGTTTTATCGACTCTTTTTTTGCCATCTTATCTAAAAACTCTTTGTCTTCCCCTTCTAAGTAGCGGTCTAACTCGGGGTGAACGATCACCTCAACGCTACCTTTAACCCCCTCAAGTACTAATTTCTTAATCGCTCTCTCGAGCTCTATAGAGGCAGTTTCATGGCTCTGGATTGTTCCCTGTCCTCCACAATAAGGGCAAGGGCACATCAAGGTTTGTGTCAATGACTCTTTATTACGCTGACGAGTCATTTCTACAAGCCCAAATTCTGACATTCCGAGAACGGTGCACTTGGCAGAATCCTCCATAAGGGCATCTTTAAGGGTCTCTAAAACTCTTTTTTGATTTCTTCGAGAGCGCATATCAATGAAGTCAATCACGATCAATCCGCCGACGTTGCGAATACGCAGTTGGCGGGCAATTTCAAGAGCAGCATCCTTGTTGATTTGCACTAAAGCCTCTTCAACATCCTTGGTGCCAAGATCGCTTGTACTACGTCCAGAGTTGACATCGATCGTTTGCATTGCCTCTGTTCGATCAAAATAGAGGTATGCTCCACTTTGAAGCCAGAGTTTGCGTTTAAGCGCTTTTTCGATCTCTTTGTCAACGCCAAAACGCTCAAACATCGGCAGCTTGTCCCGATAGTACTCAACTTTTAAATTTTGATGTTCCGGATGTTTGGAATAGAGTTTCTTCAGCTCGTTAAAGGTTGGATAGTGATCGACCAAAACCCTTTCATAGCCTTTGTCCATAGCCGTTAAAAGCACTTTTTTTGTGATGTCAGACTCTCTATAAAGACAGGTCGGCCCTTTAGATTTATGATAGTTTTCAATAATTTCATCAAAGGTGTTGATCAGCTCTCGTACCTCGTCAATGAGCTGCTCGACGGTCGCCTTCGTGCTGGCGGTGCGACAGATTAATCCCATCTTTGAAGGAAGCTCGAACTTTTCGATGATCTCTTTGAGTCGATTCCGCACCGGCTGTTCCTTGATTTTTCTGGAAACCCCTCTTAACGGTGAATTAGGGAGCAAGACAAGGTAGCGGCCGGCTATTGAAATGTTAGAAGTGAGTCGTGCACCTTTAGAACCTATAGGGTCTTTAACCACCTGCACAAGGATGTACTGATCTACTTTGAAGTGGGATGAAATGTCACCGTCTTCAACAGCTTTTTCACCTTTGAAATCAAAATCGATTTCAAACATTTCTTGTAGTTTCTGAGAATTTTCGATCACATCGGAAATGTGGATAAATCCATTCTCATTTTCGTGAATGTCCACAAAGGCTGACTGAATATTTTTAAGAATATTCGTTACGCGTCCTTTGTAGATGTTGCCGGATATCAGCCTATTTTTTTTTCGCTCTATATTGAGCTCGATGAGACGTTTTTGACTCATTCGCGCAATGCGCGTTTCTTTTGAGTCAACGCTCACCATTATCTCTTTAGAATCTTTCATTGCAACGCCTGAAAAGAAATTTCTTTAAAGGGAAACACGAAAAAATTGTTTAAGGCAGACCTTAAAAAGTTTTTCCGCTTGGTCCCTTTTTAAATAAGGCTTTTATGAAAGCTTAAGCAATTTTTGCTTCTTTAAAGACGCTTTTTCCGTTGTAATGACCGCAAGAAAGGCACATTCTATGTGACTTTTTGTGTGCTTTGCAATTAGGACACTCGATCAATTGGACTGGTTTGAAGGCATGTTCTGTTCTTCGCTTCAGTGTTCTAGACTTGGACATGCGATTACGTGGTACTGCCATGGTATACTCCAAAACTTAAGTAAGACTATCAAAGGGGCTAGAGGATAGTCTTCGACGCTTTAAAAAATTTTCTACTTCTGTGCGGTCGGCACAAGCGCCGCTATTGCACTCCAAAACCCCAGGAGCCTCCATTAAAAAGAGATTCCTGACGGTGGGTGTGAGGTCGATTTTGTAGCCTTTGATCTCATCAAGCTGGATAACCTCATTCTGGCGATCAACATGGATCGTTGCCGTGAGGGTTTTATTGCAAATCTTGCATGGGGTCTTTTTTTCCCCTTTAATATCCGCTCTTATTAACAGAGATTCACCTACGATCTGAGCCTCAAGCTTGTACTCGATAGCGCTAAACTGTTCTGCCTCATCATGATCAAGTTCGAGACTTGCGGGTAAAAGCACCCCTTTCAAAGTGCAACTTTCTCCACCCTCAAGATTTCTTAAATCGATTTGGATCAATTCTAAGGACATAAAAACCTGATTTCAGAGTATAGCGGGTTTATAGATAAAAAGAAAGATCCCAACTCAACTATTTTTCGTCTCATCGAAAAAGAAGAAAAAATTACAAACTTCTTTTTATAGATTGTTCTTCAAAGGGGGTATTTTGAATTAATTTTTTTACAAATTCTTCTTCATTAAAATTAGCTCTAATTTGATTTAAAACCAAATCAAGTTGACCCTTTTTGGGGTTTTGTAAAGTTTTCTTTATCGCTAAGACAACCTCGTCCTCTGTTATATAGGGGTGTATGAGCTCTATAAATATTTCTTGATTTGCTAAAAGATTGGGGAGTGCAAAAAAAGGGATATTCATTTTAGCAAGTTTGGCGGCTATAGCATCTACAAGTGGTATTTTGTAAGTCACTACCGTTGGGATCCCCATCAGCGCAAGCTCAAGAGTAATGGTGCCTGATGTCGCTAGCGCTATCAGGGTCTTTTTTTGCAGCTCAACTGAAGGAGTTTTTTCAAAAGTCGGGGTGCCGGGGGCATATTCGTCTATAACGTTTTTTAGAGAGGGGGAGGATACGCTAATGTAGATGGGACGATTGAACTTTTTTGCAGCGGCTAACTGTAGGGGAAGATTGCGTTTAATGACCCGTTTTCTAGATCCAGGAAAAATCAGTATCACCTCTTTTGGGCTATCAAGAGTGTAGTTGTATGTTTGGTTTTGAAATGGGTGGCCAATCCAAAACGAATCGAGGCAAGTATCCTTAAAGAGGAATTTTTCAAATTGAAAAAGGGGGAGTAAGAGATCAAACGTTGCTGCGATTTTTGTTTTTCTATTTGGTCGATACGCCCAGATAGGTGGGCAAACAGCGTGGATAAATTTTGCTTTCGAGCCCCCTTTTTTGAGCTTTTGCACAAGGGGTATATTAAAAGAGGATGAGTCAACTGTGATGACAACATCAAAATGACCTTCAAGGATCCTTTTTTTTATCTGATTTTGAATTTTTATAATCTGGTAGAGTGAAAGTAATACATCGATAAGCCCCATAATTTTAAGATGATCTGAAGATAAAAAGGGGACAAAGCGTTCAAAAGAAAAATCGTTGGATACAACCCCTTCGATGTACGCATCGGGGTAGATCTTTTGTATGGGCTTTAGAATTTGTTTTAAGACCGCCTCGGCACTTTGTTCTAGTGTCACGGCAAATACCCGTAAAGGTCTTTGAGTTACAACATGTGATGCATCCACGAGGCACCTTGCGAAAAAATGTGATCGCTTGTTCCATGACCATACATCCCAATTGAGGGAAACACGTGTAACTCAATAGGGATATTTCTGGACTGCTCTTTTTTTTTGCTTTCGATTAATTCTTCATAAAAACGGATTAATTGATGAGTATTTACCCGTTCGTCATTGTTGCCTACTGAAAGAAATAGGGGGCAGTCTTTTAAAAATGGACAGATCCTGTTTAACCTGAACTTTTCAATAAAAAGGGGTTGATTTTTGGAATCGCTCCAAAGCCAAGGATATTCCAGATCGTGCATCGGTGAGAACAGGACAAGCGGGTTCTTTTTTTTACGATAGCTAGCCAAATGTGCGGCCAAAAATGCGCCGCGAGAAATTCCCATAAATCCAAGTGGGGTCATCGGATCTAGATTTTGATCAATCCACTCACTCACTTCTGACAAAAAAATGGACAGGATATCCTCCTGGGTTTTTTCCATGTGGTTTGTCCAGCGCTTGACTCCGTCAAAAGAGGGTATTTCTTCATTGTGTAATGGTAGATCAAAGGAAATCACCCTGATTTGATGCTCAATTAAAAAATTACTTGGATTGCAAAGTGGGGGAACTTCAAGGGCCTCTTTGGCAGTAGTTGTAAAAAAAATAACTGTTTTGAGGGGGAAACTATGGGAAGCAGGTTCACAGATTTGATATCGCAAGCGAGTCAATTTTACCTCAATTTAAGCGCTTTTTTCCAGGGTTCCAGCACCGATTTTAGTGTGGGTCTCAAGTGGCTTTCGAGATATAAAAAATCGATTGCAAGCTGAAAATCGGGGATGCGGGGAATTTTGACGCGTACTGGTTTGTTAGCTTGAGGTCGTAGCCTATATTGACTGGTGAGGATCATTGCTAGGGTTCCAACCATCCTTTTGGGGATTTCAAGAAAGGGAGCAAAGACCTCCTCAATGATAAAATAGGCCTCATTTTCGATTCTGCCCAGATGGAAATAGGATCCGTTTTTTTGAAGAATATGGATATGTCTTTCGAAAATAGGGTAAACAATCACAGATAGCAAAACGCAACGATCCAGGCGCGATGAGGATTTCTTGTGTAGGCTATCGGCAATTTTTAAAAGTTCGAATACGACGTTCTCCTCGGCATATTCGCAGTAGGCAGAGAGTGTCGGGATGAGGTGTTGTAACAGTCCTACATCCGATAATTGTTTAAAAAAAGAAAAGCTCGATCCAGATTCTAACATTCTGAGTAATTCCTCAAGTACGCGTGCCGGAGAGCTTTTTAGAATTTCACCACGGCAATCTAGAAGGGCGGTGTGCGCATGGGGACAAACATTTAATTGAAAGCGGGCTTGGAATTTGACAAGACGGATCATCCTTACAGGATCTTGCTTGAAACGTACATGAGCAGTACCAATTACGCGCAAAAACCTTTTTTGAGCATCCTCGAATCCCTGGACATAATCGATTACAGTCTCGGTAAATGGGTCGTAGTAAAGACCATTAATTGTAAAATCACGGCGCAAGGCATCTTCCTCTGGAGTTCCAAATTCGTTGTCTCGCACAATCAGGTCTTCATTTTCGGGATCGCCACTACGAAATGTAGATACCTCAATGATTTTATCACCAAACCGGACGTGTGCTAAACGGAATCTGCGTCCAATGATGTAGCAGTTTTTAAACAATCCTCGGATTTCTTCGGGCCTTGCGGAAGTGGACACATCATAATCTTTAGGTTCGACCCCCATGAGAAGATCACGCACAGAGCCACCAACGAGGTAGGCAGTGTGCCCTTGGGATTGTAATTTTTTGATGACATAGAGAGCATCGGGGTCAACCCCGTCGATCGGGATTTGGTGGTTTTCTTTAGAGTAGACTTGTTTCACGTGGCCAACGAGTGGAATCGTTCATGGATAAAAATTCTTCGCCCATTTTCTGTAGGGTATTAGTTCAACATTTAGGATAACTAGAATCAAGAATTTAGTAAAGCTGGTGCCTTCATATGGGCTGCTAAAATCCCAAAAAAAAAGGGGGGGGTATTATAAAAATCTCTATATATTTAATTTCATAAAGCTCTAAAAACCATAATTATCTCAAATTTAAAAAAAATTTAATTACTTAATTGCGTATAAATTCAGATTTCTGGCAAAGCGAAATTTAAGATGGATGATGTTCATTCACACTAAGATGTTTATTTTTTTTGAGGGTAACCTCAATAGAGGATCATTGAGAATTTTTAGTTTTATATTCACTTTGTTCGCCTTAGTCGGCTCTTTAACTGCTAAAGTCGAATCAATAGATTTTTACGAAAAGCTTTCAATTAGCGAAAAAAAACCGCTAATGATCTTTTTTTTAGGAACCGGTTGGTGTCACTGGTGCGACGAAATGAAACAACAGATTCTGACTAAACGGGATTTTATCACGAATGTTGAACATGACTTTATCCTCGTAACAGTCGATTTTCCCCGTGGTGTCACAACCAAGAAAAATGCGCAAGATCTCAAAAGAAGATTCGCTATCAGTCGCTATCCAACTGTGGTCATTTGGGATCCCAAAAACGAAAAACTGTTTAAAGAAACAGGGTATAGAGATATTGGCCCTAAAAACTATGCCTATCGTTTAAAAGATAAATTCTTTGAAAAAAAACTCGAGTCAAATGCAGCTGCAGGCGGAGTTAGTAAGGAGGTATTGGCTCAGGCGAATCCGGTCATTGACACTAAAATCCCAAAACCTTCTGAGAAAATTTCAGAGTCAAAACAAAATCCTCGTACGAGACAGCCTGGCCGTTACGCAAAAAGGGTACCATCAAATCCTATTGAAGCGGGCTCTTTGAAACCGGATTTAGAGACAAATAAAAATAATACGATTGCCGCAAACCCTGATTTGGATGCTAAACTTCCCCGGCGATCTTTAAAAAATTCGGGTCAAAAACACAATACCAAAGTAAGGCAGCAAGGCCGTTCTGCTCGAGGAAATTCAATCAATCCAACAGATTTACTAGATCAAAAACCTCAAACAGAACTAAATCCTTCACAAAAGGGCAAATCTGCCTTGGAATCTAAAGTTTCCAGGCGGTCTGCAAAAATTTCAGCGCGAAGACAAAAATCTAAGATGAGGCAGCATAATCCATCTATAAAAGCCGAAACTACGGATCATTTTGATCTGGATTCTACCAAGCCGGAATTTGAATGGATTGCCAGTGGTAAGCCAAAAAGAAAGACAGAGCTTAAGATACCCAAAGAGACAAACGTTAAAAAGGTCTACCCTAAGGCAAGGCGTAATGCAAAAAAAGCTGTGCGGGTGCGTCACTCAAAGAGATCATTAAAAAAGCTGATCAATCCTTTTATAAAGGTTGGGTTTGGTGGAAAATGGTGGATGCCTAAATCTTAGTAGACTTACTGGACGTATTCGCTAGGATGTTTCCAAGTTGAGGGCTTTAAATCGATGGCATTAATTTCATGTAAAAATCTTGAGGGGGTAGTAGCGATTGTCTGCCCCATTTTTTTTCTACTTGTTGCCATAGAAAGTGTAAGATATCGCATCGCTCTTGTGATTGCCACATAAAATAGACGCCGTTCTTCCTCAAGACCACCGTCAGCCAAGCTCTTCTCGTGAGGCAGAATATGATCTTCAAGGCCAATCAAAAAACATGCTGCAAATTCAAGCCCTTTTGCGCTGTGAAATGTAAGAAGTTGTACTTTGTCAAGATCCTCTTTTGTTTCCCCTTTGATCAACGGATCCTGATTGAGATGGGAGTTTGCTAAAAAATCGGTTAAGCTGGGATTTTGCAGATCAGCGGAAGGCTCAAAAGCATCTTCATACCGTTTGATCATTTGTAAAGTCTCTTCCACGTTTTCCACCTTGAAGTTTTCCGCTTTTTCGGTTTTAACCTCATTAGTGATCATTTTTTTGTACTCAATTTTTTCCACAAGGTCTTTCATGACTTGAAAAGGGCTGTGGTTTTGCTCAAGCCTTTTTTGAGACTCTTCAATGAATTCGATAAACTGGGTAATCCCTTGTTTGGCTTTTAGAGTCAAATCAGGGATCAGATCGTCTTCTTCTACAACCTTTTCTAAAACATGCATTAGCGGGAGGTGATTTTGTCTCTGGTAGTGGGTGATTTTTTCCAAGGATTCATGAGATATACCCCTTCTAGGTGTGTTGATGATGCGCAAAATAGCAGTCTCGTCTGAGCGATTTGTAATCGTTCGCATATAGCAAAGCAGATCTTTTACTTCGCGACGCTCGTAGAATTCTGTCCCTTGAACGATATGGTAGGGAATACCACACTGTGTTTTTCCAGAGCTATCCTTGAATCTTGCGCGCATTAGAGCCATTTCTATTGGCCTTGCGAGGATATTTGATCGGTATAAAATTGCAAAATCGCCCCAGCCAAGACCCTTTTTCTCTCTTAATTCCAAAATCCGCAAAACAACACCATCGGCTTCAGTATTTTCATCATCGCTAACAAAAACGTGAATCTCTTCACCGTGGTGTTTTTCACTCCACAAAGCTTTATTATGGCGGGTTTTATTGTTTTGGATCACTGAATTAGCCGCTCTCAAAATTCTGGGTGTTGAGCGATAATTTTGCTCTAATTTTACGATCTGATCGTAGGGAAATTGCAAGATTTGGTCGACTTTAGCCCCTCTGAAGGCATAGATTGATTGGTCATCATCGCCGACAACACACAAATTATTTTTCCCCTTTGATAACATTTTAGCCAATTCATCTTGCAGGGGGGAGGTGTCTTGGTACTCGTCGATCATGATATGGGAATATTTTTCCTGATAGAATTCGAGCAAGGAGGGATTTTCTTTAAAAAGGGTGATGCTCAATTCAATAAGACCATCGAAATCAACTGTATTGAATGCTTTCATCGAGCGTTGGAAAAGCGTTGGCAGATCCTTTAAAAATTTATCGTGCCAATTAGATGAAGCTGAAAAATTTTCGGAGGATATTCTTAAAGATTTTAGGGCATCAAAAGTGGAGCTTATAGAGGGGATTCTGCCTTCAAGCTCTAATTTTTCACGAACAATGTGCTCGACAATTCGCTTCGCTTCAGACTCATCCACTAAAGTAAAATTTTTAGTATAACCGAGTCTTTCGATCTCCTTTCTCAAGAGCTGGTAACAAAAGCTATGAAAGGTCGATAGGTGAACCTCTTTTGCAATTTTTGGAGCTACGAATTTAGCCAATCTGTGGCGCATTTCATGCGCCGCTTTATTGGTAAATGTGAGTCCTAAAATTTTGCTTGGTAAAACACCACGCTGTTCAATGAGGTAAGCAATTCTTTGGATTAAAACAGATGTTTTACCACTTCCGGCACCGGCTAAAACTAAAACTTTACCGTCAGTTGTTTCAACGGCTAACTTTTGCTCTTTGTTGAGCTGATTGAAAGCCATCTAGGTCGCTCTTAATGTCTAAGGTGGACTGTGGTTTATTAATCGGGCGGACATTTATCCAGATCCCTTGAGGCAGGGAAAAAACACGGAAGGCCTCACGAACTATTCTTTTAAATCGATTCCGTTCGTGGGCTTTTCCAAATTTTTTTGACACTGTAATCCCATATTTTCCGGAATCAGGAGAAAGGAAGGCATAGTCAATCGCAATCCATTGACCATAATGGGATTGGGAATTAGATCGCAAAAGGCGGTATTCCCGTTGTGTTTTTATGCGGCTAATTTGTAACGCCCTTTAGCTCTACGGTTTGCGAGGATTCTGCGTCCGCTAGGTGTGCTCATGCGCGCTCTGAAGCCATGACGTCTTTTACGGACTAGCTTGCTTGGTTGAAATGTTCTTTTCATAAAAGGTCTATCCCTTTCTGGCGGTTAATACTTAAAGATGCCACCCAGTCTAATCGGCAACAGGAGTTTTCAGCAAGGAAAAGATTGTCCTTAAATCTTAAAATAGCTATGCTAGTCGACAGTAAAACCTATTTAGGAAAAAAATGAAAGTATCCGCTTCAGTCGTTGCGAACCCCCAAGCGGGCGACAAACTCGTCCGAAGAAGAGGGCGGCTCTATGTGATCAACAAGCTCGACCCGAACCGCAAACAACGTCAAAAGGGCCCATCGAGGAGAAAAAAGTAGTCTATGGCAAGATTATCCAGCATCGTTAAAAACGACCGTCGTTTTGCAATCGCATCCCGTCTTAAAGAAAAAAGAGATGCGCTTCGTAAAGTTATCAAGAGCGTCACAGCTTCTGATGAAGAAAAAGCTCTTGCAGTCGTGCAATTAAGCAAAATGCCAAGAGATTCCTCATTTTGCCGTTATAAAAACCGCTGCATGTTTACTGGACGTTGCAGAGGTGTATACCGTAAATTTAAGCTTTCTCGTATCACTTTCCGTGAAATGGCTTCCAAAGGGGAAATTCCTGGCATTGCAAAGGCAAGCTGGTAGAGAATTTTTTCTTGGAAATTCACCCTGATTGTAGCATAATCGTCATAAAGATCTTATTTTAGAGGTTTTAAATGCCGCAACTACTTCAGGGTAATGATAGTTCCACTTTAGAGACTATCTTTATCAAAGACATCGATAGTCGAGTTTTTCAAGCAATCACCATCAAATGTCTCTCCGGAATCGAGGGAATCGCTCTCATCGAGGGTAATTTTATAGATCACCTACTTGGCCGAGAGGGCCTGGGAGCAAAGGGGATCACCGTAGAGCAAGACCCCAAAAATCAATCCATCAGCATTAAAGTCGAGCTCAATATCGCGTATGGTATATCAATTCCTGAGAAGGCTGAAGAAATTCAAAATAAACTGATAGACCAGATCGTTAGATTTACCGGGCACACGGTTTCGGTAGTGCACGTGATTTTTAAATCGATGATTACTGAGATTGTAGCCGAGGAAAACGAGGCAAAAGAATCGAGCTACCAAGACGAGTTTTAAAGATATGCGTTTAGAGAATGCCCTATTAAGCTTGATTCATCTTATTTCTTTAATTTTTTTTATAGGACTTGGTTGCTTTCTTTTGTCAGCAGCTGTGAGCTATCCTTTGAGGGGGCAAATTGAGATATTGATGCAATCGATGCAAAATTTTTTAGAACCTAAATCATTATTGGTACTTGGATCGATATTTTTTGGTTATGGCGTCGTCCTTTTTGTCTTGCTTTTGATGGGCTACAGAAAAGCTTTTTTAAGAGTCTCTTTAAAGGGTTCGAAAATCTATATTGATCGTGCAATAGTTGAGGATTATGTTCTGGACTATTTCAAAACTCTCCTTGGGACCAAAAACCTCCCTTTAGAGGTCATTTTTCACCCCCACCAAAAGCTTGAAATTTTGACAAAATTGCCAGAGTCTGGGGATAAAGAGCTATTGATCCAAAGAATTGAAAATGAATTGGGTGTTTTGCTCGCTAGAAAATTGGGCTACAAAGAGGAATTTATTTTGACTTTGCACGAAGCTTAAGCAAAATATTTGTCACATCTTTTTGTGTAATTCCCTTGACAAGGAGTAGCTCTTCTACTTTGGCGTTCTGGATAGCTGAAAGGCTTTTGAAATGTTTCAAAAGCCTCTCTTTTTTTGTAGGACCAATCCCCTCAATGTCGTCAAGAATAGAGGTGATTACCCTTTTTGATCTTAGCTTTTTGTGGTAGCTAATAGCAAAACGGTGGGCCTCATCTCTTATGCGTTGCAAAAAGAATAATAAAGGACCTTGAGGTAGGAGTTTAGGTTTATCAAAATCGGGTTGAAAAATTTGTTCTTGTGTAAGACCCTTATCATGGCGAGCATTTTCCTTAGCAAGCGCTAGGATGTCAACAGTAGCGATTTCTAACTCGTCAAGAACCTGGTGGACAAGATTTAGTTGCCCCTTTCCTCCATCAACAATAATTAAATCAGGGAGATCTCCTTTACTATAGCGTCTTTGTAAAACCTCCTTCATGGCAGAGTAGTCATCCCCTTTTGCCCCCTGAATTTTGTAGTGGCGATATCCCTTGGTCTCTTTTTTCCCATCTATAAATGTAACCATTGAAGCGACAGGATTAGATCCTTGTAAATTTGAGGTATCAAAACATTCAATTCGCTCTGGAAGTCGTGTAAGATCGAGCGATTTTTTTAAATCCTTGAGAAGGTCAAACCCCTGTTGTTTATCTAGGGAGGGGAGAAAAGAGGCAGCGTTTTCCTCTGCCATTTCCAATAGTTTCTTTTTCAGACCTTTTTGAGGTACATAAATTTTCCCTTTTATGTGAAAAAGCTCCTCAATGATTGGTGCGGATTCGATTGGGGAGGGGATCAGAATCTCATCGGGTCTATTCAATGATTCGGTCAGGTATTGAATCAAAATAGTTTCAAGAGCCTCCGCTTGAGTAGAGGCGGATTCTTCTTTTTCAAGGTAAATTCGGTCTTTGAGTTGCCCCTCTCGAAAGCTTAAAATGACCACCGTAATCATTTTTCCAACATAGGCATAACCCATTACATCGATATTTTCTTTGCATTGGGTTATGGGGCTTTTTTGGTGCTCTATGTACTGCTCTATGTGCTGAATTTTTTGTAGGATTTGAAGGGCATCCTCAAACCTGAGGGCATCTGACGCTTTTTCCATTTCATGACGGTAATGTCGCAAAAGATCCTGGGTATTCCCCTTCAAAAAGCGAACTACCCCTTTGACCTGTTCTTTATAGTCGGCTTTTGAACAAAGCTTCATGCAGGGTGCCATGCATCTTTTGATTGCATGGAGGATACAGGGCCTTTTTCTGGAAACAAGTTCTTTGTCACTACACTGCCTGAGAGGAAAGTTTCGAGTTAGAAGTTCAAAAAGTTCACGTGTTTTCCAGGCACTTGTAAATGGACCGAAAAATTGCCCTTTTTCTTTTAGCACACCTTTTTGGCGCACCAGCTCAATCATCGGCCAATCGTCATGATCTTTTACCAGTATGCCAATAAATGATTTGTCATCTTTCAAGAGGACATTGTACTTAGGTTTATGTTCTTTGATAAGACCAGACTCTAGAATGAGCGCCTCTTTTTCTGAGAGGGTGATAATCGTCTCGATTTGATTGATTTGCTCCAAAAGTTGAGGGATCATCTCCCTTGAGTCATGACCAGTGTAATATTGTTTGACACGGATTTTCAGATTTTTGGCTTTTCCTATATACAAAACCACCTTGTTTTCATCACGCATGATGTAGACGCCCGGCTTTGTAGGTAGATCATCAAGAAAGGAGGGGTGCTTACTCATTTAATTTAGAAAATAACAATCTGTTCTTTTAAAGAACACCCTTTTTGAACGGGCTTTGAAGAGCGTTGCTTCTCATAGGTTTTCAAAATATCCATGGCTCTAGAAATAATCTGGGGAGGAAGGCCTGCAAGTTTTGCAACATGGATTCCATAACTTTTATCTGTGGAACCCTCAACGAGTTTGTAGCTAAAAAGGATCCCACTTAGCGATTCTTTAACCAAAACTTTCAAGTTAAAAACCCCTTCGATTTCACCCATACAATCGGTCAACTCTGAGTAATGTGTCGCAAAAAGAGTCCTGGGTTTTTTTACCGATTGAGCCAGAAATTCCAAGACAGACCATGCGATCGATATGCCGTCGTACGTGCTTGTTCCCCGACCAATTTCATCAAGGATTACAAATGAACGATAAGTAAGGTTATTCAAAATCTCCGCCGTCTCCGCCATCTCCACCATAAATGTTGATTGACCTCGATACAGATCATCGTGTGCACCTATGCGTGAAAAAATTCGATCAAAGGGGACCAGCTCTACCCTTTTAGCTGGGACAAAGCACCCCATTTGAGCCATGAGTATGATCAGAGCCGATTGTCGAATATAGGTGGATTTTCCACCCATATTCGGTCCGGTTATAAGAGCAAGCCGGTTGGTGTCATTTAAACAAAGAGAATTCGGGATGAAACTTTTATAGGGCATCAGTGTTTCGACAAGAGGATGGCGCCCCTCCTCTATGACAAAAGGGCCTTGATGAAGGATTTTGGGGCAAACATAACCCTCTTTTTGAGCTATTCGAACAAAAGCGGTATAGACATCAATCCAGGCTACGGATTGGGCAATCTTCTTCAAAAGTGGGAGCTCTTTGAGAACTCGTTCAATCAAAAATCTTAGGGCATTCTCCTCTAATTTTTTTAGAGTATCCTCAGCAAAAAGGCATTTTTCCTCAAATTCTTGAAGCTCTTTTGTGATGTAACGTTCTTGTTGAACAAGCGTTTGACGTCGAATGAAGGACTCGGGAATTTTATTACTCTGAGCCCTAGATACCTCGATGTAGTACCCAAAAGCTCTTGTAAAAGAGACTTTAAGAGTCTTAATATCCAGCTCGAGCTTAAGGCGCTCTTGATAT